>JANNNN010000877.1:0-10445 GCA_031398555.1 Planctomycetia bacterium
GCTCGACATATTTTGCATCCGCTTCCTGTAGGACGCTGTTCAATTCAAAACTCGCCGATCGTGCGTCTGTTGCTTGACTTCGTTGTAGTAAGTTCTTCAGAAATCTAAACTCGAAACTTGGCTGCCTTTGAACCAACAGGACACGCAAAGTCTTGTCCTGAACTTGAAGGCTTCGCTGCAGGACATTATTTTCCAGGTTCGTCTCGCCCGCGACTTCGCTCACATCCAATTGCAACGTCACCTCCCCAGCCTTTTTGGGAATAAAAGCCATACTCACTTGTTGTTGACTATGTAGTCTGGATAGTTTCAATGGCTTTTGGTCTAGAACTTCGCCTGTGCTGTGATCTCGCAGGCGAATAGTAAGATTCGCGTCCTCAATATCACTAGCACTGACGGTTACCAGTAGTGTGACCTGATCGCCCAGAAATACGGCCTCGTCCATCAGCAGGTCTGCCAACCGTACATCTGGAAGTGCGAGTTCCTGCCCGGCAGCCACTGCATAGATTGGAATCCCCGTTGCCCGCGCCTGGGCTGCTGCTGCAGAAACGGGTGTGCCGCTGGTGTTAATGCCGTCTGAAAAAAACAAAAGAGCCGCGGTCCCGCGTCCTGCTTGACTGCCAATGATGCCCGAAAGCAAATCGCCCAAACGCGATTGTGGCCCGGATGCAACCATTTGTTCCCAATCGCCAATGGTTTCTAATGAAGCATTTAGCGGCTCTACGACTTCATCGACCATCATCATCCGAATCTGATAATTGCGGCTCAAGCGTTCACGGTCGCGAGGTTTAATCGCTTTAAGGATTTGCATAGCGGTCGCTAGCCGAGTTTTCGTTGACTTGGCAATAGCCGTTCCCACCGGAACGTCGCGAGTCTCCATGCTCGCTGAACGATCGACGACGATCAACAATTCGGGTTTGTCACTTCGGAACTGCAACCAACTCCAGCCGGCCCACATCCAGATTACCAATGCGAGCAGCGTAAATCGGATCAACGTTAACAGAGAGCGCAAGCCACGTCCCGCCTTACCCCGCTCGAAAAAGTACAATCCGCCGACGATCGTTAGCGACAAAACGGCCAAGACAATCGTCAACCACAGCGGTACGGGCCAATCCGCATGCAATACTGATTCGATATTCTGAGGAACTCGCCGCACGTCTTCGTTCGAAACACTTGCTTGCGTCATGCGAGCCTCCGTCCGAGAGCCCAAGCCAAGCAGGACTCAGCGACCAGCAGAATTGCGAGCGTACCCAATAGCCAGCGCACCAGAGCACTCGATGGATTGCCCGATTCATTGTCAAGTTTAACTGCAACGGGCGACGACGCTTTCTCAACAGACACGGGAAGTTGTTCAACGGGGACCGAACGTAAATCACTTTGCACCGGACTGATATTCACTGCATAAGGGCGAGGCACGCCGCCCGCAGCACCGATTTGATATATGCCACGCCTCATTGTGGCAGAGTAGCTCCAAGAACGCAGCCCGCTTTCGTCCGTCTCGGACGCTTCCAACTCGCTCTCCTTGCCATCCGGCCGCACGATCTGGATTAGCGTTTTATCACCGGTTGCGAGTTGTGTCCCGTTGATTGTTTGTCCGACAGTCAGGTTAAACGACGTGGCATTATCGGCTAGTGTTGATTGAACGAGCTGTTGCATAAGGGGAAGAAAGCTTGGCCAAGTCGCCATGGCATTCCATGGTTCTGCAGCCCCCCGCATCGCGCCGGTCTGCGGAGCACTCAGCAGACTCGCTACTCGGCCCTTGCCCCATCGACTGAGAACAATCAGCGGGGCCGCATCCTGAAGTTGCAATTCAATCTGCGGTCGCTCCGAAGGGCTTTCGGCCAATTGTATTTTCCAAAAGCGAAAAATCGGGGTGGTCAGCAAGCCTGCGTCTGGATGCGAGGCGAAAGGTGCCGCTATGGGACTTGCGTAATCCAGCGGATCGATACGCCAATCTGCGAACTCCGACGGTTCAGTCAAACGGAAACCTAGTGGATTCGAGCCATTTCCGAGCAGCGCATTCCATGTGCCCTGATCGGAGTTTTGGCCAAGCAAACAAACTAATGATCGTCCGGCGCTGACAAACTGCTTCAATTGCTTGAATTCATTTTCACTCAATGTTGTTACATCATTCAAGACAATCGCATCGAAATCGCTCAGATCTAAAGCGTTTAACTCTAGTTGCGTTGTAGTGGTGACCTGCATCGCAGATCGCGTCGCCACCGGAGGTTGCAGTGACGCTTTTAAAATTCGTGCATCGGAATACGGATTCTCAACGCACAGAACTTTGAATTCACTGCAAATCTCAATAATGTTCTGGCGCTGATTATCCGCTATTAATCGATCGTCCGGTAAACTTGCGGCGAGGGTCATCAAGCCAGTTGCATTTGGTTGAAGATTTAGGTGCACAACTCGAGGCGCACCCACTGGCAGGTCAACAAATTCTGATGCAATCGTCTGACCATTGGCCGCTAATTGCAACGCTACCTGCTTGGCTTCGACCTCCCCAAAATTGGCAACAGTCACTTGTACATCCAGGGGACGATCCTTAAGCGCTCGTGTTGCATTGGTAGTCATGGCCATTATCGCAATATTCGATAATGGCCCAGAGTTCGAAAGCCCAGACTTCGAAAGCCCAGAGTTCGAAAGCCCAGACTTGGAAAGCCCAGACTTCGAAAGCCCAGAGAAGGACTCGTAAACTAGAGTGTGAGTCGCGGCCAGTTGTTTCAGTGGTCTCTGACAACGCCCACCGCTGAAAGCTTCTTGCCAGGTGTCCTGCCCGAAGTCACTTAGAAAAACGACATGAATGTAAGTGGGTGAATCGGGATTACGACCTGCATCCGCGATGATTTCGCGTGTTTTCGTAAGTGCACTGTTAAGATCCGCCCCGCAGTCGAGCAAGGCAGTCTTTTGAATGGCTGTCGTAGCATAGTCAGCATCAAATGTCGGCCGATCGAGGATAGATTCTGAAGGCGATGACAGTGTGACCAAACAGAATGCGTCTCCTCGGAGGGAGGTTCGCACGATATCGCTTGCTCTTGTTTGAGCAGCCGCGAAACGCAGCCCTTGTTCAGCGCGATAGCCCATCGAATAGGAATTATCTAACACCAAGATCCACAGCCTCGGTGGCCGCTGAACCGCCACACTGTCGCCCGAGCTTTGTGGTGCAAAGTACGGCCGCGCAAGCGAAATCCCAAGTATCAGGAGGATTAACGTTCGCAGCAGTAAAAGAATCAATTGCTCGATTCTCACTCGTTTCGATTGCTTCTCAATAACTTGCAGAAGCAATCGCATTGCGGCCCAAGAGGTGGTTTGCTGGCGACGCCGATTGAGTAGATGCAGCACGATTGGAATTGCTGCGGCGGCCCCCCAGAGCAACATCCATGCACTTGCAAAACCGGCGAAGCCCATCATACACATCGCATCCACGCTAACTCCTTTGCGCCAGGCGGCGGGCAAGCAGCGGAGTTAACGTTGCCGATAAGGATTCGCTGGTTTTCATGCGATGATAATCGACGCCCAATTGCTGACAACCGACTTCAATCTCAGTGCAGAACGCAGCCATCGCTTTTCGATATGCCCCTCCGATCAGGAGAGGATCTGTGACCAATTCAGGCAATCCTTCTAACCCCTCAAAACGCGTAGAGCGATCGAAGGGAAACGTCAACTCACTTTCATCGAGCACATGCACCACAATCACATCATGTCGTTGATAGCGAAGGCGCTTCAAAGCCGTCAATAGCCGCTGTTGATCATCCAGTAAGTCGCTGACGAGCACGATGACGCCGGGTTTATTGCATCGTTGGGCCGCCAGTTCAACGATTTTTGGCAGATCCGTTCGCTGGCCAGTCGGTGCTGACTCCATCAGGCGAATCATGTCGTCGAGGTAGTTAGCGCTTCCGCTTGGCGGCAACCAACCATTCAGTTCCGATGTGAACGTTGCAAGGGCCGCTGAGTCTTGTTGCGTGATAACGAGGTAAGCGAGACTAAAAACAACTAACTGCGCATATTCAAGTTTTGTGAGATGACTGTTTGCGCCCCGGTACTGCATGCTCTCACTGGTGTCGAGCAACAAGTACGCTATTAAGTTGGTTTCGTCTTCATACTGCTTGAGGTAATACCGATCGCTCCGCGCGTAGACTTTCCAGTCGACTTGCCGCAGATCGTCACCTGGAACGTACTCGCGATGTTGCGCGAATTCGATTGAATGCCCCCGGAGAGGACTACGATGCAGGCCAGCCATCACACCTTCGACGAGTGTCCGCGCTCGCAAACCAAGCGGTCGAATACGTGCCAGCGTTTCAGGATCAAAGTACTTTTGGAATTGATTCACGCGATAGCTTTCACGCTCGCAGTACTTTTGCGATTCCGCCCTGAGCCTGACCAGAATCAAGCGACTTATCCACTTCTTGGATGATCTCCTGAATAATTTGTTCGACCGAAAAACCCTCCGCTTCAGCTTGAAAATTCAACTTGATGCGATGTCGCAGAACGGCAGGTGCGACGGCGATAATGTCTTCACGACGGACTACGGGGCTACCATGCATCGCAGCCCGAGCCTTTGCACCGAGCACAATGTACTGGCTCGCCCGTGGCCCGGCTCCCCATCGAACGCATCGCTTAACACGTTCGCTCGCTTGGCCATCATCGGGTCGCGTTAAACGCGCTAGCTGCGTTGCAACTAGAGCGTGATGCTCGGTGATAGCGATTCGACGAACAACATGCATCAAGCTAAGCAACTCCTGGCCGCTAATTTGTGTCGTCAACTCCTGCGACACGTCGCTCGTCGTTCGCAAAACTATTTCCAGCTCATCCGCTTGGCTCGGATACTTAACTAAGACGTTGAACATGAAACGATCCAGTTGAGCCTCGGGGAGCGGATAAGTTCCCTCTTGTTCAATTGGATTCTGCGTTGCAAGGACAAAGAACGGACGCGGGAGCGAATGTCGATTGCCGCCCGCAGTGACCTGCTTCTCCTGCATCGCTTCCAGCAAAGCCGCTTGGGTCTTAGGTGGAGTCCGATTGATTTCGTCAGCCAGGATCACGTTAGCAAATATCGGACCGGCGATGAAGCGAAAGGTTCGTGTTCCAGTGTTTCGATCCTCTTGAATCACTTCGGTGCCCGTAATGTCGGCTGGCATCAAATCCGGAGTGAATTGAATGCGATTGAATTCGAGCGCGATGG
This sequence comes from Planctomycetia bacterium, assembly GCA_031398555.1. Taxonomy (GTDB): domain Bacteria; phylum Planctomycetota; class Planctomycetia; order Pirellulales; family Pirellulaceae; genus Aureliella. The sequence goes on from JANNNN010000877.1 coordinate 5,183, forward strand.
CTTTGGCGAGGCTCGAGATCATCAGCGTCTTCGCCAGTCCCGGGACGCCAACGAGCAAGCAGTGGCCACCGGCTAGCATCGCAATCAGCAATTGCTCAATCACATCCTGCTGGCCAACAATCACGCGTCCAAGTTGAGCTCGAATGCCAGCAAGCGCATTGCTCAATTGCACCAGTGCCGCTTCGTCCGAAGGCAGACTCTCGATCGATTTCGACTGACTCGCCACAGCAACTCCTAAATTGTTCGCCAACATCAACTGCGAAGGCTATTACTACGCAAATATAACGCAAATTCACGGACTTGGCACCACAATACGACACTCGGCAGTGCGAGAAAGTCATCCTGCACTTGAGATTTGTGAAGTAAAGGCAGAGAAGTAGTTTCAGATCAGAGGGCCTCGTCTCAAATCAAGGCTGTGTTTCGAGTGGCTTCAGTATTTCTAATAGCAAATCTGGTGAGTCCGTTTGGCGAACAAGATTGAATGTACGCGGACCATCAAAATAATGTAGCTGAAGCAATTTGATCTCATCTCCATCAAGAACCTTGAGTTCAATGGGCATGCCGAGCTTGGTTTCTTCGATCGCCTCAGCCCAACGCGTTGGGCTCCATTGGTAATTTCCAATTCCGATAACTTTCATGTCGGGCGTCAGTCGGGCTTGATCGGCCGCACTGCCAAGTAGCAAATTGCGAACTTTTCCATCATTGGTAAAGGTGGCTCCGACTGTATCGTAAGAATCGATACCACCTGTGAGCCGGAAAGTATCAGCGGGCACAGATACGAGTTCAGCTTGCAGTTCAAATCTATATCCGAGAAGCCCCGCGACGGACGGATCAAAAACCGATTGGAAGGATTCGACGCGACGGCGAATCAATCCATCCCAATCGAATTGTACAATCGAATTTAGATTTCGAACAATATCTTCGCGGGTGTATGGATTGGGGTGCGGCCAGCCCGTCGAATGAAAAAATTCATGACAGAAATCATCGAGCGACTTTCTCCCGCCCGACTCTTTTCGCAAGATGGCATCCGCCTCAAGCCAAAAGAGCATGCCCTCCATGTAAAAATCCTGACTTCGTCGTAGTCCTGCCCAAGAATCGCTTCCATCCCGCAAGATGTGGGCTGCGGCCCCAGTGTCCGCTAATGTTCGCCACTCTCTCCCCTGCTGATGCATCGCATTCCGTAACTCAACTAGCAGCCGATGAACAAACTGCTCTTTGGACATCAAGCCACAACGCGCTTCGACGAGCTCGCCAAGATACTGCGTCAAACCTTCGTAGACCCAAAGTAACTCAGTGTTTTCTGGAGCGTGAAATGAAGTGGAGATCATACCTGCTGGCCGGCGATATTTGCCACACCAGGCATGCATGTATTCATGTGGTACTAACAGGCGGTTCCAGCCTCGCAATTGTCCCGCGTTCGCCAATGCAGAGGGTGGCAAAATATTGAACGTGGAGCGAGCGTGTTCGAGCCCGTTGGCAGGCAACTGATTGGTAACTCCCAGGAGAATGTCAAATTGATCGAAGGGATGCGATCCCGTCAGCGAAGCGGCCTGGGTAACCATCGCTCTAAATTTCCCCAGGATTTCTGCATTTAAATCACAATGTAGTGAATCGTCGCCAAAGACTTGCAAGCGATGAGCCGGAATGGCGGCGGTTCTCGCAGGTTCAACCAAGTTAAAAGTCTTGTGGTTCAGGCCGCACATAATCGGACTATCGACAAATAGACTTAACGAGACCGACTTGAAATGCAGGTCCGCAGTACCCTTTACAGGCTCGTCCAGCGGCAATGCACTAGCGGCTTGCCATTGATGGGGCAGCAAAAGCGTAGTGACCACTTGCTGTGAGTTAACATCGACAGATTCAGGATAGAGCAGGATCGTGTTGGGACTGATAACTCCAAGTTTTTTACTACCCCAAGAATCATGCCCCATCGATCCTGTCGTAGGCTGGTTCGTAATGTAGCGGATCGAAACTCGAAGCCCCTTCGTATTAGCTGGAACGGTTACCTCTATACGATAAACTTCACCCGGCGTTCTCTGCCAATTGAGCGTCTTGCCAAGTTGGTCCTCGATCCGCAGTCCGGCGACGTTGGCAATCGGACCACCGGGTCCGTGTGAACCCGGGACCCATTTGGGATACCAGAGTGGAACCTTTTGTTCAGTTGCTGATTCTGCCAGCGGAATATCGAGCCGAGCGTGTAGCAACTTGCGAGGCAAATCGCGCGCATCGATCTCAATTTGCATAGCATCTGGATCGACTGCGGCGAGAGAACTGTCTCCCATGCAAATGGCAAATAATCCGAGAACGATCGCGAATAGTCGCATGAGGCAGCCTGTGCATTGAGTCGCGGATGGATGGTCAAGAAGCAGTGTTAACTATCTTAGTTGGTACCACTTCAAACGTCTATCGACGGCCTTTCCTCGTAACGTGACTGTGAAATAATCTCAGCGATACTCTGGAATTTCGTGAGCCGCTAGCGCTTGGTGAACGGCTATTTTAATCCTTTATCGATTGGCCACAGGCGTACTCGGCCAATGTCACTCACTTTGTGTTTGTTTTGTAGCGGTGTCGGCGCGAGCCGCCCGGTTTTTCAATCAAATCAAGGCATTCACCGGACGGCTCGCGCCGGTTCCGCTACAAAGTGAGTGACATTGGGCGTACTCGGCACCATCAACGCACCCATAAGGCTGTCGGCATTGAGTTAGCGGTGGCGCGTACACAATCCGACGCGTCGTTAGTTACCGCCAGTTTCAGCAGCGATAGTACTGCTTACAACGCGCTGATCGACTTCATTCGCCACAATCACCCCATAGTTGATCGCGCCAAGCCAGCCAGACATGATGATTCCAACGCTGCCCGCATGATAAAGACCCGGAATCTGAGCAGGCAAAGCTCGGCTCACTGCCAGCCCTTCGAACTTAGTCCCAAAACTCGCACCTGATAAATGCTTGGTGTAATGTTGGAACGTACGCGGCGTGGCAGCTTCTACATGATCGATCTTCTCTCGGATATTTGGGACATACTTTTCGAGCGCGTCAAGCGTTGTTTCGATCAAGTCCTGCTTGCTGGCGACGTATTCCTCTTCAGTTAGGTTCGCCCAGTCCTCAAAGCGCGCGTTGGTGCTGCTAACAATTGCGTGACGACGCTTGCCGGTGGGCCGAGTGCGAGGGTAATAGAAACTGAACGTGCGACTGGTGACATTACGGCTTAACAGAGCTTCGGTTCGGAACAATGGGGCAGTAGAGCAGAATAGCAAATCGCCTGTCGACTCATCAATTTCGACTCCCTCTTTGATGGCCATGTAGACTTGCGTGCTGCTATTATTCAACCGCACCGCGCGAGCCTGCTCGACGAAGCTTGGCTCAAAATGTTGTTCGCCGACCAAATTGAATACGGTCGCGTTCAAGTTCGAGTTGCTGATGACGTTGCCACAACCGATTCGACGATCATTGACAACGACTGCGCAAACACCATTGGGCCCCACTTCGATCTTGGAAACGTCACTACGAATGCGAATGTCGACTCCATTCCGTTTCAATTCGGCTTCCATTTTGGTGACCAAGTCGTCGGTGCCACCCTCGTAGATGAAAACGCCTTTGGCCATGAAGTTCGAGAACACGATGCCGTAAGTAAGCGCTGGATCTTCAAGCGTTGAACCGTTTGCGTAGGTAATCGGTTCCATCAGCAACCGTACAACGTCTTCGCGACCTGGAAAGAATTTTTCAAATAACTCACCAGTCGTCATTCGTTGGTCGTCGTAGAAATTCATTCCTCGGGCAAAATCGAAGAACGCCGCCACGTTCTCCGCAGGCACCCTAAATTCCGTAGTGAGCAACTTTGTAAAATCTTCGCGATTGAAAGTTGTCGTCAGAGAGAACATCGGATTGTCGAAGCGGATATTCTTCAGCTGAGAAATATTCGATGCGATCTCGTCGTTCCAGTAACGGCGACAACTCTTGAGCATCCCAGCTGGGAAACCGTGCAATGAGATGTCAAAGATGTGACTTCCTGGCCGCCGGAACCACGTCGCCAAGCCACCGAGTTTATAGTGCTGCTCGAGCAGCAGAACTCGATGCCCCGCGCGTCCGAGAATATTTGCGGTCGTCATACCAGCCAAACCGCTGCCGATGACAATCACGTCGTAGTAGACTTTGCAGCCTTTGAGAAAATCTCGTGCCATTCGTCGATTCGTTTGTGCGTATTTGGAAGTGCTTTATCACGACAGACCATTGGAAATTCTAATCGATTCGGCTTTTTCGCGAAGTGGACAGCGGTTTCGTCCCAGCTGGTTTCCAGCGATTTCAATCGGCATTTCACGCACCGTTCGCGCCGCTTGACTTCGGATCTACAATGCGGGTTTTATCGCCGACGCCACCACCTTTCGTTACCGACGCTGCCAACGTCGAACTCACTTGTAATTATAGGGATGCTAGCAGCAACCGCCACGTTTACGAAAAACCAACTATGACAACCTACGACCGTGATCGCCTTATCGCCCTGATCAAAGAACACGCTCTTCAGTTCGGCTCGTTTGTGCTGGCCAGCGGCAAAACTGCGTCGTTCTACCTCGATTGCCGCCAATTGACGCTCCATCCGCAAGGAGCCAACCAAGTCGGCGCGGGTATGCTTCAGATGCTCGGCCAGACGCTGCCTGATGCTATCGGTGGAATGGCCATTGGAGCGGATCCAATCTCCGCCGCGACGATTACTTTGGCTGGTCAACAGAACCTCGATTTACGCGGATTCATCGTTCGCAAAGAAGCCAAACAGCACGGAATGGGCCGTCAAGTCGAGGGACCTGTAAAAGCCGGGATGAAAGTGGTGATTGTCGAAGATGTCGTCACCAGCGGCGGAAGCGCTCTTAAAGCCGTCGAAGCAGCACGCGAATTCGGTTTGCATGTTGACCGCATTCTTGCCATAGTCGATCGTCTACAGGGCGGGCGCGAAGCCATCGAAGCAGCCGGCCTTAAACTTCAAACCCTTGTAACAGTACGCGATCTAGGAGTTTAGACCTAGCCCGTGACCGACGCTGCCAGCGTCGGCGTAAACCGCAACGGACGCTGCAGCCCGCTGCAGCCTCAGCCACGAAAGCGTCTATGTTGGCATTCAAAGGATGAGATCGCTTCTGCTACACTAGCACTCCTAACTTTCACCTCAAAGGCTTCGCTGGTATGGAAACCGCGCTTCATCGACAGCTCAAACTCAACTATGCAACTTCGTCGAGCAATACTGAAGTGACGGTGCATGGGTACCGAATCGATGC
>JANNNN010000908.1:0-5933 GCA_031398555.1 Planctomycetia bacterium
TGACGCCTGGGTGCCGCCCCGTTCATCCCCGTTGCGGCTTTATCTCGGCGAACAATTGCTGCAACGTCGAAGGCTCCGCCGGCTTGACCAGGTGGCGGTCGAAACCGGCGTCCCTAGTCCGCTGTCGGTCTTCGTCATGCCCCCAACCCGTCAGGGCGACCAGGAAAACCTCGTTGCCCCCGGCTTGTCGGCGGATAAGCCTCGCTGCTTCATAACCGTTCATTCTCGGCATCCCGAGGTCCATCAGCACCACGTCGGGCTGAAACTCTGCGGCCGCTTCGACTCCTCTCGAACCGTCGTAAGCGGTAAGCACCTCGTTGCCAAGCATCCGCACGATCATGCCCAGCGTATCTGCGGCAGCCTGATTGTCATCCACCACGAGAACGCGAAGCCGGTGCGGCTCGGCCGGTGTGGCCGCCGGAACTAACGGCTCGGCGGGGGACGACGCGACCAGGGACGGCAGCTTGATGCAGAACTCGCTTCCGAGGTTGAGGCCTTCACTTCGGACCTCGACCGAGCCTCCGTGCATCTCAACTAGCCGCTTCACCAGCATCAGGCCGATCCCAAGGCCGGAATATCCCTTTTCTTGTGGGTGGTCGAGCTGCGCAAACATCTCGAAGATGCGGCCTTGCATGTCCGCTGGAATGCCCAGCCCAGTGTCGCGGACCGACACTACGACATCGCGTCCATGTCGTGCAGCGGAAAGCTCGACACGACCTCCCGCGGGGGTGTACTTCGCCGCATTGTTGAGCAGGTTCGAGATGACCTGAGCGAGGCGGTTCGGGTCGGCGTTCAAGGGGACCGGTTGCTCGGGAAGAGTCACGATCAGCTCGTGACCCGCTTCGTCGAGTAGCGGGCGGGCCGCCTCGACGGCGCTCCGCACCACGTCCGCGAGCATCACCCGGCACGTCCGCAGATCCAGCTTTCCGCATGTGATGCGAGACACGTCCATCAGGTCATCGACCAGTCTAACCAACTGTTGGGTCTGGCGCTCCATCATCCCGCGGATTTCCTCTCTCGCCGCCGGATCGTCGGCGAGCATTTTGAGGAGTCCTAATCCAGAGCGGATCGGTGCCAGTGGGTTGCGGAGTTCATGCGCTAAGGTCGCCAAGAACTCGTTTTTGCGTTGGTCTGCCTCGGATAGATCGGCCGCGATCCGCCTCAATTCGTCCTCCAACCGCTTCTGCTCGGACTGGTCTCGCATGACCTTCATAAAGCCAAGCAGTTGCCCTGACTCAACGCGGAGCGCTGTGGTGGCCCCGGCCGCATAGAACCGCGTGCCGTCCTTCCGCCGCATCCAACGGTCAGCAGCCGCCGTGCCCGCTGCCTTAGCCTCCTCCAACTCCACCCGCGGAAGGCCGCTTCGTTGGTCTTCGGGGGTGAATATGGTTTCGATGTCCTTGCCGAGAAACTCCGCCTCTTGGAAGCCTAGGACGCGGAGCACGCCCTCGTTCCAGGTCGTCGGCCGTCCGTCGGCGTCGGTCGCAAAGATCGCGTAGTCCCGCACCTGCTCGACCAATAAACGAAACCGCCGCTCGCTCTCTCCGAGTGCAGCGTCCTTGCGGCACCGCTCGGCGGCTTCCGCCTCAAGTGCCGCGTTGGCGCGGCCGAGCTCTGCGGTCCGCTCCCGGACCCGCCGCTCTAGCTCGTCCGCGTGCCGCCTTTGCTGGAGGGAATAACGGATCGACCGCGCCAAGAGCATCGTGTCGAGTTTCGCCTTCTCCAGGTAGTCGGCGGCGCCGGCCAATAGCGCCTCCTGATCGAGCTGCCAGTCCGTTTGCCCGGTGAGCATGATGACGGGGCCGGCGCAACCCTGGCGGAGCGACTCCCGCAGGAGGTCCAGTCCGGTCCGCCCGCCGAGTCGGTAGTCGACCAGGTATACGTCGTGCAGGCCGCGGCACATCGCCGCGAGACCCGACTCGAAGTCCTCGGCCCGCTCCAGCTCAAAGCCAGCGCCGGGGATCTCGGCGAAGAGGTCGCGCGTGATGACGAAGTCGTCCTCGTCGTCTTCGACCAGGAGCACTCGGACCAAGCCTTCACTCATCGCTCCCTCCGTCTCCCGCCGGCAACTCGACGATCTCCAGCCAGTATTTCCCCAGTGTGCGTATAACATCGACAAGTCCTTCGAGCGTCACCGGCTTGGTGATGTACGAAGCGGCCGAAAGTTCGTATGTCCGGAAGATATCCTCCTCGGCCTTGGAGGTGGTAAGCACCACGATCCGGATTTGCTTCAGTTTCGGGTCCGCCTTGATCTCCTTGAGCGCCTCCCGACCGTCCTTCTTCGGCAAGTTCAAATCGAGCAGGATCAGACCTGGCCGCGGCGAGGAGGCCGGGTCGGCGTACTTGCCGCGACGTTTGAGGTAGTCCAGCAGTTCCACCCCATCCTCGACGAACCGGAGGTCGTTCACGAGGCGGCTCTCCTCGAACGCCTCCCTCGTCATCAACTGGTCGTCTGGGTCGTCCTCCGCCATCAGGATCGTGATCGGCTTGCCCCGATTATTCATCGTTCTGTCTCCGTATTCATCTGTTTCATCGGCAGCGTGACGACGAAAGTCGCCCCGCTGCCAGGTTCGCTTCGGGCGGTGATTGAGCCGCCGTGTCTCTCCGCAATCTTGCGGCAGATGGCGAGCCCCACGCCAGTACCCTCATACTTCAGGCGGCCGTGCAGCCGCTGGAACACCTCGAAGATTCGGTCGAGGTACTCTTCCTCAAACCCGATTCCGTCGTCGCGCACGCGGACTTCGCACTGCGGCACACCTCGGCGATTCGCGGCTGGATCCGCGGAGACCACCGCCTCGACGGTCACGGTCGGCGGCTCGCCCGGCTTGTGGAACTTGAGCGCGTTGGCGATTAGGTTTTGGAGCAGCTGTCGCATTTGGAACGGGTCCGCGTCGATCGTCGGCAACTCGCCGAGGTCGACACGGCCGCCGGATTCCTGCATTCGGGTTTCCAGGTCGGAGAGGACGTCACGGGCGACTACGCCGAGATCGACCGCTGCGAATGGCTGCGCGTGCGTCGTGACCCGCGAGAAGGTGAGCAGCGCGTCGATCAGCGCTCGCATGCGAAGCGCCGAAGACTGCATGCGGGCGATGTAATCTTGACCTTGTTCGCCCAGAGCCTCAGAGAACTTCGCCTGGAGCCGGTCTCCGAACGCCTGAATCTTCCGGAGCGGTTCCTGGAGGTCGTGCGAAGCGACGGAGGCGAACTGTTCGAGTTCCTCGTTGCTGCGGCGGAGCCGCCGAGCGTAGGCGCGGAGTTCCTCCTCGGCCCGATTCCGCTCCGTCACGTCGTGCATCGAGACGACGGCGCCGAGCCTCCGACCGTCGGGCTCGACGAGCGCCTGCCCGCTGGCGACGAGCGTCCGCGCCGGTCCGTTCTTCGGGGCGATTACCATCTCGACGTCCCGTACCACTTCCCCGCGGAGGGCGCGGAACAGCGGCACTTCGTCCGTCGGGAGTGGTGTGGTGCCGTCAGGGCGGTACAGGTCGTACCGCTCCGCCCACCGCTCCGGCGGCAGCGGCTCCGGTGGCAGGCCGTGGAACCCTCGGGTCGCCCTGTTGAAAACGGTCAGCGCTCCGTCCGGGTCGCAGGCCACCACGCCGTCGCTAATGTTCTCCAGGACAGCGTGCAAAAACCCATGAGCGGTGCGAAGCTCCTGCGTCCGTTCGTCGACCCGCCGCTCCAGGTCCGCGTGTGCCTGTTGAAGTGCCGCGTTCGCTGCAGCTAATTCCTCTGTCCGTTCCTGTACGCGGCGATCCAATTCGACAGCGAGCCGATGGGCCTCACCCTCCGCCCGCTGCCGGTCGGCGACCTCCAGCGCGAGCTTGCCGTTTGCTTCTTGCAGCTGTGCGGGGCTAGGGAGTGCGAGTGCCTCGGGAACGAGTCGCCAAAGCAGGGCCGCAGTAGCGATCGACACTATCCCGGTGGCGAACTTCACGACTCCGTCGAGCCGGTAGAGTGGCTGCCAGAGCGCCCAAACCCCAAACAGATGCGTCGTGCCGCAAAGGATGATGAATAGTGCGAACAGCAGGAATATCCAGTTGAACGCGAGGTCCTTGCGCTTGCGGACGAAGAAGACCAGCGCGACCGGGATTGAGAAGTACGCGGCCGCGATGAGCAGGTCCGATACGAGGTGGAGCCAGATCACGTCCGGCTCGTAGTTCATGCACTGACTGCGAGGCGTGAAGACTTCGAAAAGTCGACTGAAATAACTGCCGCCTTCCGCGACGTGCTCGTGAACGTGTTCCGCCATACGATTTTCTTATCCGCCCTCTCTCTTTTTTTTACTTTTTTCTTTTAATTCTGGCCGCCTGGAATGTCGCCTCGCGGGCAGTGCTGTGCAGGGAGAGCCTGCACCGCCGCATGGTCGGCCAGTTTGACGAGGTGGTGGTCAAATCCGGCCTCCCCGGATCTCTGTCCGTCCGCCTCTTCTCCAAATCCGGGCATCGCAACCAGCATGACATCAGCCAAGGCGGGCGTCTACCGCAGCCGCCGAGCGGCCTCATAGCCGTTCATCAGCGGCATCCCAAGGGCGAGGAACGCGGCGTCCGGCGTAAAGGATTGGGCGTCCCCCATAGGCTTCGGCCCCATCGAACGCAAGCCGACTGTCGTGCCCGCCGTACTTAAGCGTGAGCGAGAGCATCCGCGCAGAGTCGCGGTTGTTGTCCACCAAGAGCACCCGTTTACTGTCGTGCCCCGTCGATTCCGGCCTCGTGCGCGGACCTCGCGGATAAGAGTGTACCCGTCCCGCTGGGGATGCCAATGTCACTTACCAGCAAGTGGGGATCAAAGCTTCCCAAAAGCTTCGAGGTTTCGGCGATCTGAAAAAGCAAATCTTGCTCCACCCGCTGCAAGTTGGGTAAGGCCGGAGACTCGCAGAAAGATGTAGACGCCGAAGATCGTTTCTCGCGTGCCATATAAGCGTCGATGACAGACAACTTGCTCACTTTGATGAAGAATGCGAATCTCGTTGGAACTCACTAGTGCTTTGTCCACATTAGATTTTGCGGTTAGTGAAGGTGACAAACAACAGGATGGTAGCCCGACGACATGGAACGGGAGAACGAGGCTCTGCCGAGCGAGTCTTCACAGCCCGTTAGACTCGGGCTGTACCTACAGACGCCCATCACATTGATGAAAAACTCACGGACACTCGTTCACGTTCACAAGTACAGTCAAGTCTGTTTGTTCCGCCCAGTCCTGCTCGGCAGCGCCTCGTTCTCCCGTTTTTAATTTGACGCTCACATTTAAATGGTCGAAAGCGAGCAACGAAGAGTTGCAAGCAATGAACGAAGAGCTGCGTTCCGCGACCGAGGAACTGGAGACGAGCCGCGAGGAGTTGCAGTCGATCAACGAGGAACTGAGGACGGTGAACGGCCTACCAAAGCTCAATGGGTACGTGTGCCGTCGCATCAGAGAACAGTCTTGGTCTCGAGACATGGTGATTGTCGCGCTAACTGGATGGGGAACAGAACATGATCGCCGTCGCGCGAAAGAGGCAGGATTCGATCACCACTTGGTCAAACCCGTCGAACTTGCTGCCATTGATCAACTGTTCGCAGCACCTGAGCCGCAGTCATCCTCTTTACAACAGTCAAATCCGACCCCGGCTTCCTTGCGAGTGTTGCTTGTGGATGATAGACGGGATGCGACGCACATGCTTCGGACGCTACTCACGAGGATCGGGCATGATGTTCAAACTGCGGCGGACGGTCCAAGCGCCTTGGCATTAGCCCTCGATTTCCGCCCTGAAGTAGTGCTCTTGGACATTAATATGTAAGAGAATGATCGGCGCTATAACCGACTACGACGTATTTTGCAATCCGGCAGCGTCGACTTTGCGCATCAACCCACTGGCGGTTTCTCATTGCCTTACGCATACCTTCGCTGGTCCTGAGTAATACATTTCGACCCGCAAACCGACATCGGGCACC
>JANNNN010000946.1:0-2389 GCA_031398555.1 Planctomycetia bacterium
CTTGATGAATTCGATGATGCGGTTACGAAAATAAACTACAACGCTGAGGATGGCCCCAAGCTGGATGACAACTGCGAACATTTTCCAATAGCTGTCATTGAGATCGACTTGGAGTAATTTCTGTGTGATTCGAATATGAGCTGTGGAGCTAACGGGCAAGAATTCGGTTAAGCCTTCTACCACACCGATAATTACGGCAATCACGAAGTCGTTCAATTTATTCTCGTTAACTTCAGGGCGCTACCACAGTGGGTCGCAAAAATTCGAACCGAACTCACAATTATGCCCCGACAGCAGCCTTGCGGTCCGGAAAGTTCAAACAGCATACGCAGAAAATCAAATTCTGCGACTCTTTTGGGCTTGGAAAGTAGCGATTATTAGGAAGATGCCGTCTCTGAATTGACTTCGAGCAGCCAGCCGTCGACTCGCTTCATCACTGAATCCTCAAGTCGCAACGACATAGCGCGAGCCGTTTCCTCAATTTGCTCAGGACGTTTCGCACCGCACAAAGCGACAGTGATTCCGGGCTGCTGCGTTGTCCAAGCGATGACTAACTGCGAAACGGTGCAACCAAGCTCGCTACTGAGACCTCTCAGTCGGTCCAGGAAATTCTGACTGCGTTCCCATTGCTCGCCTTGATAAATATCATAAGTCAAGCGTCGGTCGCGGGGATCAAACTTGTGATCGCGCTGTAACTTTCCTGCGAGCAGACCTTTCATCAGCACCCAGTAACAAACAGCACTGATCGAATGCTGAGCGCAAACATCACGAATCGCAAGCCACTCATTTTGTTGCAGCATATTAAAGGGGGGTTGAACGGCAACAACGGGACATGTTGCGTGAAACCTTACCAGTTGGTCTGCATTAACATTGGACACAGCCGCATATCGAGCCCAGCCGCGCGCAATTATCTCAGCGACTGCCCCTGCCGACTCTTCAATGGCTACTGCGGGGTCGGGCTGATGAAGATAAAGCAGATCGAGTTGTTCGATGTCGAGTCGCTTTAGAATACTAGCTGCTTGATCGATGAGCGTCGTGGGGCGTCCATCCACGCTGCGACGGCGATCTTTATCGTAGTGCGAACCGACTTTACTGGCCAGGACCACGCGATCCCGTCTATCTGATAAAGCGATCCGCAACAATCGATCCGCTTCGCCGTCGTAGCCGTACGAAAAAGCAGTATCGAAGAAGTTTATGCCAGCATCGAAGGCCGCTTGCAACGTTTTAACGCTCCATGCGTCGGTCACTTTGAGCGAAGAGATGCCCGCGATGGGCCAGCATCCAAAACCAACGGAGCTTACCCATAAGTCGGATGTTCCGAGTCTTCGTAGCTGAGCGTCGCGAACCATTTCAAACCACCGTATATCCGCGTTGTAGCAATTCGCGTGTTAAAGCCGCCTTGGCAAGTTCCTCACCATGCACTAGTCGAATCGCCTGTGGCCGTTCTTTCATCCCCTCGACAAACTGGAGTAGATCACCTTGGTCAGCGTGCGCGGAGTAACTATCGAGCACATGCACGGCGGCGCGTATATCGTATCGATGTCCATCGAGTTTCACCCAATCGGTTTCTTGGATGTAACGCCCCGGCGTGCCCACCGCTTGATACCCCATGAAGACGATGTCTGTCGTCGGGTCACCAATAAAGGCTTTTAGATAGTTCACAACTCGACCACCGGCGCACATCCCACCCGCAGCAATGACAATCGCGGGCCGCTTTGTCTCTTTCAGCATATCCACGCAATCGCGATGTTCTTCACCTTCACTGATCGTAAAAAGGTTATCGAACACTAGCGGTTGCGAGTCGTAAGTGAGGATTTGCTTTGCTTCGTCACTCCAGTATTCCCGCAGGTCTTCGTAGATCTCCGTGTAACGATTTGCCAGCGGCGAATCGACAATCACGTCCACTTTGTTCAGCAGTGCACAACCGCAGCGCTGCTCGACGCGATGAAAAATTTCATTCATCTCGAATAGCAATTCTTGGGTTCGTCCAACACTGAACGCTGGGATAATGGTTACTCCAGAATTCTCCATCGTTCGGCAGAGGATATCTTCGAGATGCTTGCGACGACTATCCGGCGCTGGTCAATAACCGCTATGTCTTCGATCCGTCGCCCATTCCGAAATTCGACAATCCGAAACTCAATAACTGCCCGGCGCTGCAATTGTTTGGCGCGGGCCGCGAAAAGCGGATTTATGCGCTGCCTCCTTACACTTCAGTGAAGAGCCTTGATTTCGAAGATTACCCGTTCACCCAGCAGAGCTGGGACAAGCCTTGCGAAATTTGCGGCTCGCGCCAAAGCTTTCTCGATGAAATCGTCACTGACGACCGGGGCGGCCGCATGTTTGTCTGTTCCGATACGGACTATTGCGCCAAGCGCCAGAGGGCCGC
>JANNNN010000987.1:0-6735 GCA_031398555.1 Planctomycetia bacterium
GGTAAGATCCGCGACATGTACTTTGAAAAGGATTTACAGCGCGGCATTGACGGCACGTTCATGTGGTTGATTGAAGAGGTCGGCGAATTGGCGACTGCGTTACGCCAAGGAACGCATCAAGAGAAGTGTGAAGAATTTGCCGACGTAATCGCTTGGTTAGCTACGATTGCCAACGTTGCTGGCGTTGATCTTGGTAAAGCGATCCAAGACAAGTATGGTACCGGTTGCCCTGGGTGTCGGCGATTGGTTTGTACCTGCCCGATGGAAGAGAAGCCTTAGGCTCGAGGGTGTTGTCTCACTTTTGAATCCAACAAATCAATCACAAAAAACGAGCGTGGCGGCACGCACGCACCCAAGGAGCTCCGCAGGAGCCTCATTCCACGTCAAACAAGCCAGTGGGAGGCCGAGGCTCCTGCCGAGTTTTCTCGGGAGCAACATGCCAACCTCACTGTACTTGTGAACGTCCACGCCGCATCCAAGAAAGCTCCGCAGGAGCCAAAGAAGCTCGGCAGGAGCCTCGCACTCCCAATATTGCAGGCAATCCACATGGATAGGGAGAGGCCCTCCTGCGCGTCCTCGCCTGTTCTGCCTTGACCGGCCATATAGTAATAAAGTACTGTTCGGCACATCTATTTCTGGACAAGTCACTTAGCAGGGAAGCTAGGATGCAACGCCATTCTAAGTTCGTTACGCGCCGTCGGCTCATAAAACTGCCTTGTTCAATGTTGCTCGTTGCCAGCGTTGGCTGCGTAGTTCCTTGGATGCAAAAGCAGGATCCGCATTCGCCCGAAGCAAAACAAGAACGCCGCGATCACGTGAAGAAAGTGCTTGCATCGGACGAGCGTCCACGCTTGATTTCTGAGATTGCAACGTCGCGTTTAATGACCTTGGGACGCATTGAGAACTTAGGATTAGTAACCCAACTGCCGGGCACAGGCGGGATTGTCGAGGCGAGCGACCAACGTGAAAAAATGCTGAATGTGATGCGTCGGCATAACGTAACGCAACCCAACAAATTGTTAGATGATCCCAATACAGCGATGGTTGTCGTTTTCGTTAACGTGCCGCCGGCAGCCCGCAAAAATTCTCTTCACAACGTGGGAGTCATCAAGTCGAATCACGCCGAAATGACGAGTTTGCGCGGCGGTTGGCTGATGCGGACTGAGCTAAATGAAAAGAACTTGCTGGATGGTAAGATCCGGGAAGGCTTCGATTTTGCCGCGGCGGAAGGACCGATCGTTACGGAAGCCCAATTGACTGGCAAAACAGATGCGAGTGCAAGTCTAAATGGGGTGATTGTTGGGGGAGCCAAGCTGATTAAGGAGCGATCGCTGGGGATTGCATTTACCGAAGAGTTCTCGGACGCAGTGACTCAAGCGGCAGTTCTGCCTGCCATCAATGATCGTTTCACGGTCTTCGATGGCCAAAAGAAAGATGGAATTGCGACGCCAATCAAAGATGGTTACGTCGAGCTGAAAATACCTCAACGTTATGAAAAGGATCCTTTCCATTTCATCAACGTCGTATTGAGTCTTGGGTTTGCAGAATCAGCCTCGCGTCGCACTGAACGAATGGAACTATGCAAGCAGCAATTGGGTGAGCCTACCACAGTCCGAAATGCGGCTTGGCAACTGGAAGCGATGGGTAAGGATGCCATTCCAATATTGACCAATGCACTTACACATCCTGATCCGGAAGTCCGTTTCTATACCGCGCATGCGCTCGCGTACTTGAATGACTCGCGCAGTGTTTCCGTCTTGAAGGCCCTTGCGCCTCAGCAGGCCGCCTTTCGCGCTATGTGCCTCACAGCATTGGCAAGCGTTGATCACCACGAAGCGGACAAAGTACTTGTCGAACTGCTGCATGCGGCTGACCCGGAAACTCGCTACGGTGCCATGCGGGCGATCCGCTCTCGAGATGCCGACAACCCTCAGGTGACCGGTATACCAGTTGGCAAAACCGGCTCGATTTTACAGATCCCGAGCAACGCACCTCCGCTGGTTGCCATCAGTCTCGAGCAGCGCCCAGAGGTCGTGATTTTTGGTGAACCGCCCGTACTCACGTTGCCTCCATTTATGCAAATTAACCCACGAATCGTTTTAAAAAGCGATAGTCCAGACATGGTTACAATCAGTCATTTCGCACCCGACGAGCAGGATCGCGTTACGCAGTGCAAAACCGATTTGCCAAGCCTGTTGACGGCTATTTCGAGCGTTGGTGGGAGTTACGGCGACTGGGTAAGTTTCACGCGAGAATGCAGTAAAAACGGATACATGACCGAACCCCTCGAAATGAATCCGGCCCCTTCCGCGGGCCGCGTTTTCGATCGATCGACGAAGCAATCGGTCGCTTCACGCACCGAGCCTGGTGAACAGATTCCTGAATCGACCTACCATGCGGCAAAAAAATCTGATGATGAAAAGAATGCTGTGGCTTGGTACAACCCCTTCACTTGGCGAAACTAGTTCCAGCTGACCTAAACGCTTCAAAAGTTTTCCTGAAATGCTCACAGCTCTTGAACTAGCTGGATTCAAAAGCTTCGCGGACAAAACGCGGTTCGATTTTCCGGACGGCATTACAGTTATCGTCGGTCCCAACGGCTCAGGCAAATCCAATGTAGTTGACGCCATCAAATGGGTGCTCGGCGCGCAGAGTGCCAAGAGCTTGCGCGGCAACGACATGATCGATGTCATCTTCAAAGGCTCAGCGTCCAGCGGCCGAAAACCAGGCAATAGCGCTGAAGCAACCCTGATTTTCGATAACTCGGGCAAACATCTGCCGGTTGACGCGAACGAAGTCCACGTTACCCGTCGAGTATTCCGCAGCGGCGAAGGGGAATACCTCATCAACGGCCAAGCATGCCGGCTGAAGGATATCAAAGATCTCTTTCGCGGAACCGGCGTTGGCGTCGATGCCTACAGTTTGATCGAGCAAGGGAAAGTCGATCGGATGCTACAAGCGTCGCCCAAAGATCGACGCGTGATCTTCGAAGAAGCGGCGGGCATCAGTCGTTTCAAGTCGAAAAAAACAGAGGCGTTGAGACGACTTCAACGAGTCGATCAGAATCTTATCAGGCTAAGGGATATTGTCGACGAAGTCCGCGGTCGCTTGAATGCGTTAAAAAACCAAGCCAACAAAGCGCAGCGCTATCGCGAAATGACCCAGCGACTGCACGAACTGCGATTGCAGTTGGGTTGGACCGAGTACGTCGAACTGGAAGAGAAATCCAAAGCGACGGAAACTCAACTTGCCGAATTGCAATTGGAACTGAGCTCCCGGCAATCAGAACTGGCAACATCCCAGGAAAACGCGCAGAAAGCGGAATTCGCGCTACACCGTGTTGCTGAAGACTGCCAACGCGTCGAAACCGATTTGCAAGATGCGTTACAACGCATTGCTGTTGGCAAGAACCAACAAGATTCGCTGTATCAACGCACCGAAGAATCTATCGCTGAACGACTACGTCAACAGACGCGACTGGTCTCACTCCGCGTGCGCGCGGGGACCCTTCAAACAGAGGTCGATTCGGTCTCAGTTCAAGTTGCTGAAGCGCAGCAGCAAGCCGACGAAGCAAAACGTCGAGTTGAACTCGCAACGCTTCAGAGCAATCAACTTCGCGCCGAACTCGATGCTCGTGCTCAGCGTCATGACCTGCTACGCAAGAGCCACGTAGCGTTGCTCCATCAAGCATCATCGAAAGCCGCTGAAGCTGCTCAGCATGAACATGTCCTCGCTGAATTGGCTCAGCAGATTATGGTTGCTGAAGCTTCACTCCTTGCAAATCAGAACTCCGAGCAATCGGCCAGAAAGACTGCGGAGTTAGCCGCCGGACGATTGAAGCTTATTCATGAGGAAGCCAAAACGGCTAACGCTAGCCGAATTGAAACTCGAGCTCAGCTAGATGACTACCGTACGCAGTTGTCAACCAAGCAAGAGGAAGCGGCAGGCTTGCTAGGACGACTTGAAGGTGCCGCGGAGCGTCTACAGATCCTCGATCAATTGCAACAGCATCTCGATGGTGTTGATGCCGGTGCCCGACAATTAGTTGAAATCGTACGCGAAAGAACGGAACCAGCGTTCAAGACGGTTCTCGGTTTGGTTGCGGAACTGCTAGAAGTCGATGCATCCCTAGCACCGATGATCGATACGGCGCTTGGCCAATCCTCCCATGCGTTAGTGTTAACAGACGGACAATTAGTTCAGTTGATACGCAGCGGCGATATTGATGTCAAAGGTCGGTTGAGTTTGATTCGGTTGGATCGACTGACAACCCGTCGCTTTGGCGAGAAAATCCAACTCGACGGAGTTCACGGAGTTATCGGTCGTGCGGATCGTGTAGTGCGATGCGATGAAACGACAACGCCATTGTTTCGTCACCTGCTGGGAACAACTTGGTTAGTCGATACGCTGGACACGGCGTTGGATCTCGGGCATTTCCGTGGCGCGGGTTTAAGGTTCGTTACTGCCGACTGCCAATTGGTGGATGCCGACGGAACACTAACTCTCGGTTCGTTGCAAGCCAGCGTTGGTTTGGTATCGCGGCGAAGCGAAATACAAACCGCCAGGCAAGAGATCGATCAGCTAAAATTGCAGTACCAGCAATCACAAGGCGAAATTGAACGCTTGCAGGGACGGATTAGCAAGTTAATTCCCACGCTCGCAGAACTGGAAACCAAGTCAAAATTGCTGGCCGAGGAGTTGGCTCACCAACAAGCATCTGCACAGACGGCAGTCGGAAAGCTCGATGCAATCGAAGCGGATTCTTACCGCTTAAATCAACTGTTGACAGCTTTGATCGCCAGACGTGTCGCAGTCGAACCGTCAATTGTTCTGCTGAAGCAGTCCATGAGCGAGGTTCACCAACAAATTAACGCAGCCGAAACTGAGCTAAGCGAACACGAAGCGATACGTCGCGACTACGATACACAACTGACAGTCGCTTCCGAAGAACTGACCACTAGCCGCATTGATTTTGCTCGAACCGAACAGAGACTGGAAGCCCTTCAAGCCGTGCTCGATCAATGCTCGCGAAACCAAACCGAGCGTATTGCCGCAGTCGCCGAAGCCAGTGACGAAGTTGAAAGATTGTCTGATCGCATTCAATCCACAGAGCTGCAAATTCTGGAGATCACGAGCCAACTGGCAGCTGATTTCAATCGTAGCGAAGCGGAGGAAGCGGCCTTGGATGGTTTAGCTGGCCGCGCCGCCGTACTTCGCGCCGAGCGAACGGCTGCGAACAAGCGGTTGGAACAAAGCCATCGCGCCATCGACAAACTGACTCAGCGCGTCCAGTCGACTGATGATGAAATGCAACGATCTCGGGAATCTATTGGAACGCTCGTGACACGGATGCTCGAAGACTATCAAATTGGACTCGAACAGCTCAGCCAATCCAATCGCGTTTCCAGTCCCGAAGAGCGAGCTACGTTGCAAGCCGAATCCGCCAAACTGCGTCAAGACATAGCCTCGGTCGGGGAGGTGAACCTGACCGCCTTGAATGAACTCGACGAACTCCAAAGTCGTTACGACTACTTGAACAATCAATACGAAGATGTTCAAGCCGCGAAAGAATCGCTCAATCGGATCATTCACAAGATCAATGCTGATAGTCGTAAGTTGTTTTTAGAGACACTCGAGATCATTCGCCAAAATTTTCAAAAACTGTATCGAAAGTCTTTTGGCGGTGGTAACGCAGATATTGTGCTGGAAGACGTCGACGATGTACTGGAATGTGGTATCGACATCATTGCCACGCCGCCTGGCAAGACAGCCCTTTCAAATTCGCTTCTAAGCGGCGGCGAGAAGGCTCTGACCGCCGTGGCGTTATTGCTCGCCATCTTCCAATATCGACCAAGCCCGTTCTGTGTGCTTGACGAAGTCGATGCTCCGTTTGACGAAGCCAACATTGGACGCTTCGTCAACGTTCTGACTGAGTTTCTTGACTGGACGAAGTTCATCGTCGTCACGCACTCTAAGAAAACCATGACAGCCGCCAACACTCTGTATGGTGTTACGATGCAAGAGTCCGGGATCAGTAAGCAGGTCGCGGTTCGCTTTGAAAACGTTCGCGACAACGGCGAAATCATCGAAGATGAAGAAGAGGGTAAATTCCCAAGACGGTATGCGGCGTAAAGGCTATTCGTAGTTTTGGACTATTTGTTTCGAGCAAATAGCGCTCCGTCGGCGCTTGCCGAGATGCGAGTAATGCATTTTGGACCGCCAAACGTGTAGCTGGTTTCGTGAGAAACCGGTGTGTATAAATGACCGTTACTTTGAATCCGGCTTGTAACGAAACCAGCTACCCAACTGAAACTCCGTGACGCACACCTTCTCTGTGGAAGTGTGCAACGCGGCGTCACTTCCACTGAGGAAGTAGTCTCTAATGGTTTGTTAAAGTTCCATGCGATCCTCGGCGTCCCTGCGCCGTCCGTAAGAATGAGCTTTCGGAAAGCCGCACGTCGGTCCGAAACAGTTACTAACTAGCTGGGGATCTCTCCTAGAAGGATCTGGGGCGAAAATTCTGGAGAGATCCCCCGGCTATGTTTATAAAATATCCCGAACGCGAATCCGTCATACCCCGGATTCTGGCACAGCAAGTTGACTCCGGTCGGCACTGTGCCTTTTTTTGCTCCTGTCACTTGGCAAATGATGGGTGTTTTTTTGATTATCGGCCACGGTTTTGTATTCAGTGAACGGGCGGCAGAAGATTGGCAAGGCTTGCTATGTGCGTCTTAG
>JANNNN010000992.1:0-7088 GCA_031398555.1 Planctomycetia bacterium
GAATATACACGCTATCAGCTTAATACTTTAGAGGAAGGCAGACCCGACTGATTGTTCTTTGCGATTTCCGAAACCACGATAGCACCCTTGCCAACAGTGCTCATGAAGTTGTTATCGGATTTCAAAAGTCCAATGCCCAAAAAGCAGTGCACATCAAGGGCTGTTTTACCTATCCGCTTTTCAAACAGCCGCTTTAGCTCTGGCAGCGTATAATACCGTACATCAAACGAATCCGGCTCGCGAAATCCGCGACGAAACTGGTGCCACAAACATCGAACGCCAAACTTCGTCGGCATCTGAATGTCGGCGCCACCTCCGGACTTTCGCACTCGCTGCACTTCGCTGAACGACGTAGCGGCGTCTGCTTTTGAGAAGTGCTGGATAACACTAAATTAGGTACACACGCATTTGGCTTCGTTCATTCCGATCAGTCATACAACCTATATTCAACAGAATACGCGAGCGACGAACACTTGTTGGCAACTCTCTCAAAAGAAACAAATGCGTCCGAAACGGACTGTACGCGAAATAACGTAAGCCATCGCGCCATATGCGCCGCTATCAGGAAGCTTTACCCGTGGAATGTGAGTAATGGAATGAAATCACTTCGATAGTGAAGGAAATAAACGGTCCCGCAATTTAACAACCGGCGACTCGCTAATGCGATATAGGACAAAACCAAGTCCAATACTTCCGAAGACTGCGATTACAGTATACAAGTAAAAATTGTCTACTCCCGTCGCATTTTTTATAACTTTGTATCCCCAAGTCATCACCATCGAATGCCATAGATAAATCGAGTAACTTGCTCCGCCCAACATTGCGAGCATATTGATCAATTTGGAAGTAGATGATTTTAAACGCATCGCACCTAGTAAGAGTGCTGCGCTTCCGCAATAAAAAAGAATAAAACCGTAAACCGAAACCCACTTGTTCGACTCAAGCTCAAACATGTAGGCGGGAGACAAGAGCGCGCAACCCAACATCAATAACTGCCAACTCTTGACACTCGAAAGCAAAGACTCAAGCGATCGGAAATACCACAAATATGCGATCAGGACGCCGGCGAATAGCGAGTCCGCCCTTATGTGGCTACGATATACGTAAGCTTCATAGGAAAAAGGTGTGGCAAAAAACAAATTTGAGACGCGAAAGGTTAGGCACGTTATTGCGATCAAAACAAACAGCGCTGGTATTGAAGTGAATGGGTCATTCTTGCGCAAGAGTACCCACAACCCAAACACGGCTGCCAGCAAAATGTAAAAATGTTCTTCCACTGCGAGTGACCAAGTATGATTCCAAATTGAACCGATATAATTTTGCAGAAACGTTAACTCGCCGACAATCGCGTTCGAGGTCGGAACGCGGTTGAAAAACTTACACATTATTAGTGTAAACGACATAAACAGATAAAAGGATGGGTATATTTTGAACGCGCGCCGCACGAGAAAACGCGAAATATTTATTTTCTTAGTTGATATATATTCACGAAAGAGCAGTGACGATACGAGAAATCCACTTAACACAAAAAAGATATCAACGCCAACCCATCCGCCACGCAAAATGCGTGAAACCATTACCGGTGCATCGTTTGGTAATTCAAAATGACGTCCGATTACCAACATCACTGCAAAAAGACGTAACAAATCCAAGCCAACGTTTCTCAACTCAGTTTCTTTCAATTGGGGATTTGAGTAAGTTCTCCAATCCAATCCAATTCCGTCTATGTTGCAAGCGTCCCGGCTCGAACAAATTCTTATTCATCTAAATACCAAAACACCGTGTAATCAGCGCTAGCTCACGCGTTTTTTTTGAAACTAGATAAGGTTGACTGATTTGATAATGTGAATGTCATTCCTGCATCAACGCGTTGGTAAATTTCTAGGTACTTGCGAGCTACACTTTCAGGATCGAATCGCATCGCGTTCGCAAATCCTCTTTGAATTAACTGAATCCTGTAATCGTGGTCATTAATAACACGGAGGAAGCCACTGCGAATCGAATTCTCATCAAAAGGATCAACAATGCAGGCTGCATGACCAGCCACTTCTGGCATGGATGTGCAATTGCTGGTCACGACTGCGCGACCTACTAAGTTGCCTTCCACGATAGGCATTCCAAAGCCTTCTAGCACAGATGCAAACGCGATAATATCGGACTGCACATATTCCGCATACATTTCGTTATCACTCAAACCACTACGGTTTTCATAGTCTATGTTGCTGTCATGGAGAGCGTTTAGTTGCGACTCATTTAACGAACCGATGATGATCAGTTTGCAAGGTATGCCTTTCAAGGCTGCGGAAAGACGCTCGATATTCTTGTTGGGTGCCGCTCCGACCTGCAGGATCCGGGGATATTGTTGGTTAAAATCTCGGTCACATCTCTGAAATCGCGAGCTCACTGCGACACTCGTCACAACAATTTTAGCTGGATCACACCCGGTAACACGTACAATATCTCGCTTGGACGCTTCTGAAATCGTCGTTACGACGCTGCACCTTCGTACGGGCCATTCAAACCACAGTTTTCTGTAAGCCCAGCCAGCCCATCCGCGTTTCGAATCCACGTCAATGCAGTCGAGAATTGTGAGCACCGTCCGGCGTGGCCTCATCAGAATTGCCGCGAACTGAATATCCCCCGTTTCGTGAGTCACGTCCGATTGGTGCCACCATGCGTGCGCCAAGATCGCCAACCGTCTGATAAGTCCATTGCTTTCAAACGGGGCGATAACGACTCGCGTATTCATGTATGTGAGGCGGCTACGAACATCCTGAAAAATAGCTTCAACGCTGTAGTTGCCGACGGCTCGCGGCTTTCGTTGGTAGTGGACGACTGTATGTGAAGCAGACAACAGTGTTTACGCCAGCGAAAGTTTCAGAAGTCGCGTCGCGTAACCTGCTGCTGAAAATGCCCGTTTCGGATTCCCAAGCACTAAGCTAGTCAATGTGCGCCGCAGCGATAGTTTTAAATATTGGCGAGCGTAATTGCTCACGGCGGGACGAATAGAATAATTGGCGATGTGGCGAGATGCAATCATCGTAGCTTCTTTTAGATCACGGTTTGTTCGAAAGGAGACTGACGATACATTGGAGTGCGATTGGCGATATTTGATAAGTGTCCGAGGTATATAAACAACATCCAGGGCTTTCAATTGGCTGCGAATCAGCCACTCTAGGTCTCCCAATTGTGGCATGTCTTCGCAAAACGGTTCGACTTCAAAAAAGCCTTTTAGATTCATTGCACATCCCGAGAAATGCCACCAGCAGCCACTTTTCAAGGTGTCTTTAGCCGATTCCACACTTCCTCTGATGATTACGTCTGCTTTCGAAAAATCATCTTCTCCAAGAATGATCCTGTCCGGATACCAATCATCCCAGCTAGAACAGATGCTGACTGCTGAGTCAGACGTGCCGTTAATGCGATCAATGATTGAACTCGACCAATGTGGTTTAGCAACATCGTCCGCGTGCAACACCATGCACCAATCTGTGCCTTCTTCACGCAATCGCTGAAAGGACCTGTTGACTACAGTGCGTTCCCCAGCATTTTCCTTTGCGTTCCAAAGCTCAATTGGTAAGGTTGATGCATTCGCAAATCGTGTAACCACGTCGCGCGTGGTGTCGGTTGAGCCATCATCGGCAACGATGACTTGGTCAATCAGCGCTAACGCGGCGGGTGATTGTTTGGCAATCGAATCCAGCGTCTCGTGAATCGTCGCCGCAGCGTTGTAGGCAGGTATTAGTACGGATAAAGGCATAATTCCAGAGCTAACCAATAGGTTTGCGAAGTTCTACGAAAATAATGGGAGCAAACGCTCCCTCAGTTCCGTTTGGAAATCGAACCATTGCGCCGTTCTCAGCCGCCCACAACTCAAAATCTGTCTCGCAAGCAAGATAGACTGCATCTACATCGGGCGAAAATCGATCGGAATTGGATAGGCATTGCGGACTAAGGTTCAATACGAAAGGACCGTATTTTTTACTCAAGTTTCGCAGGGCTCGTTTTAGTCGTATGCGACTATCGTAAAGCCCTACTGCCGCAGCGATCAGGCGGCCACTGCGAACCAATGCAGCAGCGTTAATGTCGGCAAGCCCAAGTTTTTGGGAAGGAACAATGCCCGCCCGCACAAAATTTGGACAGACTACGAAAGCTCGCCCTCCGGGGCGCAACACGCGATACAACTCCGCGAGATGTTTCTCGGGATAAACACAATGCTCTATCACGAAGTATGAATACGAGATCGCCACCGATTCATCTGGAATCGCTACTTCATAACCCGAAATGTGTATCCACCTCGATTCCGGCCTGCGCTGACGATTGGCGTTAATTACCGTGTCGGAAAGTTCTGCACCGATGTAAGTCTGTGGCACGACTCCTTGCTTTACCAAGTGCTCCAGCATCCAACCGCTACCACACCCTATTTCCAAAACGGAATCTGGCTTCGCTTCTCCAATCGCCGCATGGAGCCCCTGAAGAACAACCGGTTGACTCTTTTCGGCTGCGCCGAGCATGGCTTGATAGTGTTGACGCGATTTATCGGAACTATAGTAGTCAATCATACTGTCGTGTAGCTGCCGCAGTTGCTGATCCTTGGCTGTTCGCGATGAGATCCAATTGAATTTTCGAGCGTCTGTATTTGTGTCCGGGCGGTTCATGCTAACTTCGTTTTTAGTTTATCGATCAGGTGTGAGTGTCTTTGCGTCAACGATTCCCGCTAAGACAACCACGAAGTGGCCGTGATATTGCGAACTAACAGATCCGGCCAGTGCGCTATCTGCGGTGCAACGCCACCTTCGAACACCGCATGGCCGATTTCACGCGGGCGAATCGAACCATGAATGTGATCGCGGTGAACAATGGTCGGTTGCTTTCCCAAGAAGCAGCTCCAGTAAGAAAACGTACTGCCCGCGGCGCACACAAGTAACTTACTTTTTGCCATGCTATACATGTCTACGATTGCCGGCGACGATGAAGCCCGTTGAACTCGTGGCATTTCTAGCAACGATCTAAGATCTGCATCGGTGCCATCGGAAAAAACAACCACGGGCAATTCGCGCTTGGCAATCAAACGGGTGTTTTCGATGATCTCTGCAAAGTACTCAAGCGGAGTACGAGTTTGTCCTACTTGCGCGAAGGATTGTCCGGGCTTGAGAGCCTGAAAGTCGCCCATTCGCACATGAACCGCCATATCAATCTCAGGCAGCGATTCGATTTCCGACCGAGTCTTAGAAGAAAGATGTTTTGGAAGAGACGCGAGCAAATGCTGGCGGCCTGCATGAAGCCGTCCAAAATAGTCGCTCCAGTGCGGCACCTGATGAAAGCGGTAAATCGTTTTCGGTGTGAGAGCTAAATCGACGTTGGGCTCGTCGATGATTGCAAAGTCACCGGTCGCACTTCGAAAACGGCGACCTTCCATCCAGGTTAAGGAATGGAAGTCACTCCCATATCTGCGCCAGCCACCGCCGCGCCACCACGTCTTTAGACCACCGCGATTGTTCCATCCAGTAACGGTAAGGGGAAGGTTATGGACATGTGCAAACCAAGACGCCTTTCCCCATATCAGCAACTTGTTGCCGAGACCGCAATTGGGAAGATCTGCCCATACACATGGTTCGCCGATACTCATTTTATGCATAAACATTCAAGCCGTTTGCGTCGTTCCACACACGCTTAGACTTCAACACAATTTAATTTTGGGCGAGGAGAGTTGCGGGTAGGAAACGGGAGATCGAGGCTCTGCCGAGCCAGTCTTGGCGTACCGAGCAGACTTCAATGTACTTGTAAACGTGAACTTGTAGCCGTGAGTTTTTCATTAAAGTGATGGGAGTCTATAAGTACAGCGGGAGTCGAAATGGCTGTGGAGGCTGGCTCGGCGGAGCCTCGTTCTCCCGTTAGTTGCTTGGGACCATTAGTCCCGAGCATTCTTTGATCTCGACTTAAGACCTGACGGACGGGACAATTGGTCCCATCCTCCACAACCCAAAGTTAAATTGTGTGAAAGCACTAGCTAG
Organism: Planctomycetia bacterium; assembly: GCA_031398555.1. Lineage (GTDB taxonomy): Bacteria > Planctomycetota > Planctomycetia > Pirellulales > Pirellulaceae > Aureliella. The sequence continues at coordinate 6,015 of JANNNN010000992.1, forward strand.
GTCTGACGTTCGACAACGACTTGATCCCAGTGAACGGAAAGTCGATGGTTCGGAAACTTTTCCTCTATCGACTTTAGTAAAACAGATTTACGTGGCCATCCATCCTCGACACCGAAATTACGAAAGTCATCAATAACGATGGCCGCGAACTTCTCTTTGAAGCGCGACGCAATTTCTAATCCTTCACAGGCTGGCTCCGCAAGTTCCGTGGATGCTGTTACGCCGCCGGAGTAGTGCCCATCCCAAAACAAGAGAATGTCGTAGCTTTTGATCTCGGACAGGATTTTGGGCAACTCGACGACCGCGTCACCGTGATGACACACCACATTCCTCCGAGTCGACAAATACTTACTGGACTGCTCGTACAATGCATCGTCCAGTTCAACCGTGTGAACTTGCTCAAAGGCGTAACTGCATCGCCGGGCGGTGTTTCCCAGGAACGTGCCGGTTTCAATTAACGTATCCGATTTTGTCCGCCGTCGCACTGCGTTCAATTGTCGGAATTTTGTATAGCTGTGCGGATTGCGAATACGCATGCAGGCCATATCCCAGAGGTCAAGCATATGACCACCAAGGGCCAAGATCGGCGTGTTTTGCCTATTCATTTTCTAAACTCCAAGATGTATTTGTTGTCGATGGCATCTTCAACGCGTGCGAACCCTGCTAAAGACTCCGTTGAGCTCTAAGATCAGAAATCACATCGGCCTTATCGTAGGAACTAGCCAGTTCAAACCCTGAGGTCGTCGACGAGCAATTCGCGCGAGCGACATTGAAACTGAGGTGAAACGAAAATGGCGTCAAACCAGGTACAACGTCCGGTGGTTCCGCTGAAACCGATGTTGTAAAGGTTGTGAAGAAGATATCCATGCGAAGCCAGATAGCTGGCAATATCGCCCAGAAGCGGCTGGTTCTTGTAAAAAGGTAACAAGAAGGCTTCGGTATAGATGATTTGGATCTTCTTCGTCTCTAACATTCTTGCCGCGCCCATTAGGGCGGACAACTCACCGCCCTGAATGTCCATTTTTAAAACATCGATGGATTCAATGCCGTGCTCGAGACAAAAGTGATCGATGG
>JANNNN010000994.1:0-1143 GCA_031398555.1 Planctomycetia bacterium
GTCATCGTAAGATAAATATCCCTGCTCTACCAGCCTTTGCGCCAAATCTTCCGTCATCCCTTCAATTTCCATGAAGGCACTCACCGCTCGGTCGATCTGCTCTTCCAGCTCACTAGCAGTCATGATTTCGATGTCCCAGCCGACCAGTTTGCTGGCCAGCCGGACGTTCTGACCGTACTTGCCGATCGCTTGCGAAAGCTGATCCTCACGCACCAGCACAATCGCCCGCCCAATCATATCGCACAGCAAAACCTGCTCAGCTTCAGCCGGTTGCAAGGCCGCCGGGATCAGAACTAGCGGATCGTCGCTCCAGCGAACGATGTCAATGCGTTCGCCCGCCAACTCGCTGGTAATATTCTTAATGCGATTGCCGCGAACGCCGACACAGGCTCCAACACAGTCGACGCGTTGGTCGGAGCTGCTGACTGCAACTTTGCTGCGATGGCCCGGTTCGCGACTGATTGCATTGATTCGGATCACGCCTTCGGCGATTTCAGGTATTTCTTGCTCGAACAAGCGTTGTACAAGCTGCGGTTTGGTGCGGCTCAGGATCACTTTGACGCGATTCCCAGCGGCCTTCACTTCGTAAACTACAGCTCGAATTCGATCCCCGTTATGGTACGACTCGCCAGCGATCTGTTCGCCACGAGGCAAAATCGCTTCCATATTACCAAGCTGAACCGTCGTCACTCCGCGATCGCTTCGCTGGACCGTGCCTGTAATCAACTGACCTACTTGATCGTGGAATTCATCGAGCAGAGAATCTCGCTCGGCTTCCTTGATCTTCTGGATGATCACCTGTTTGGCGGTTTGTGCACCGATACGGCCAATTTCTTCCTGGTTTAGTTCGGTGCCGTCGCATTCAGCCGTGATGACGCCGCTTTGTCGGTCGATCGTAACCGTTGGTTCCGATTCTTCGCCGAAGTGCTTCTTCACGGCAGTCTGCAAGGCAGATTCAATAGCCGAAAAGACAAGTTCGCTATCAATGTTTTTTTCGCGATGACGCGAATCAACAAGCCTAAGTAGTTCGGTAGGATTCATGCGTCCAAGTTTTTGGCTGGCGGTTGCAGTACTGCGGCCGGTTTCCAAAATCCGACAGCGGCTGCTAAATGAACCAGCACACCGAACTCAGCGACTCTTCAT
>JANNNN010001003.1:0-3909 GCA_031398555.1 Planctomycetia bacterium
TAATGGTCGTTACGTTAGTTTAGTCTTATCAGCCGGAAGGCGTTAGCCTCCGGTTACGTCTCCAACCGGAGGCTAACGCCTTCCGGCTGATAAGTCGCTTGAAAAATCGCGTTTTCCCGGGGTTTTTAAGCGGGATGCTCTCTAACGCCTTCCGGCTGATAGGACCCAACCCATGTTAGAGACCATCCCACGTGCCAACCCCAAAATCTAACTTGGACAAAGCATTAGCCTCCGCTTGCCCAACTACTGCCTGCTCAAATGCTAGCAAATTGCATTCATGATCCGCTCGGATCGTACCATGCCAAAGAACCGTATGCCCATAGCAAAAAACGACTACTTCTTACAAAGTTCGCGCAGCTTGCGCAGGTTGATCACATCCCACTCCTCGCCGCTCACTTCCTCTTTCTCTTTTGGAGTCTCAAGGTACATCGGCAGATCTTTGAAAGCGGGGGATGCTAAGAAACGTTTGAAGCCCGCTTCGCCAATAAAGCCGTGTCCGATATGCTCGTGACGATCGACTCGTGTTCCGCAATCTTTTTTGCTGTCGTTGATATGCACCGCTCGCAAGTTCTCCAGCCCAACGTGCTGTTCCAGTTCAGCCACCATGGATTTCATCCCGGCCGCAGTTCGGAAATCGTAACCTGCCGCCAGCGCATGACAGGTATCCCAGCAGACTCCCACATGCTGCGGATACTTGACCGCTTTCAGTAACCATCCAAGTTGCTCGATCTGATGCCCTAAGCACGTTCCTTGGCCGGCCGTATTCTCAAAAAGCAATCGACAATGTTTCGGCTGGACGCTACCGATGGCCGCATCAACGGCTTTAACCACCCGCTCCAGTCCCTCCTCGGCCGTCGACTTCAAGTGCGCACCTGGATGCATGACCAGCCCCTCAATCTTCAACTGCTCCGCTCGTTGCCATTCCACGATCAGAGCATCCAGCGACTTTTGCCACAGCACATCATCCGGTGATCCCACATTGATCAGGTAGGAAGTGTGCGCGATCGTAGCTCCGATGCCCGATCCTTTCCAGGTCTTTTCAAACAGCTCTGCGTCGGCATCGCTAATCGCTTTGCAATTCCATTGGTTGTTGTTTTTAGAAAAGATCTGCAGCACGCTGCACCCAACTTCAACTGCTCGATCGAAGGCTAAGTGAAGTCCTCCAGCGACGGACATATGCGAACCAAAGCGATAAGGCATTTTTTACTTTTTAAAAGGAGTGTGTGCAGCAAATGAGTGTCGCACAATTGTCCCAATTGTAGCTTGAGCGATGGTCCCGATCGTTCGACAACCAACCCTAAATTTTAGTCACGCCGACCCCCAAGCCGATCTACCCTAAATCCGGCTGAATCTAAACTACCCTGTGTTGACTTGACAAATCCAACATATCGAACCGAGGTACCCAAAAGTACTAAAACAAGCTTTCGGATGATCCGAAAAAGCATGCTTTACCTAATGGTTGAGGTTCCGTTGAGTGCAAAATGAATTATCTCCGAACGGCCTTGGTTGCGAGTCTTCGCGACAAGGCACTCGGCGCAGTTGTCTTTAAGTTTGAAATCCAAGTGCGTGACGCCGAGTCGATTGACCCTGAGACGGATATCGAAAACGTATCCCATGAGTGGCCAGAGGAATACGAATTCGTACATGTTGCGAACCTCACCATTCCACCTCAGGAATTCGATTCTCCCGAGGCTAGGGTACGAAGTGAGCGTCTGTTCTTCACCCCCTGGCACGGGCTGGAGGCGCATCGACCACTTGGAGGAATAAACCGCCTGCGGAGAGCCGTCTATGAGGCTTCGGCACAATTTCGGAATCTTCCTAAGGAACCTGGCGTTGGTCGGTGTCCGTTTGGACACTAAGTCATGGTGGTGTGGGATTGCATAGGCCCCAGGCTGGAAGCCTAGGCTACGAGTTCCTGGGTTACGGTTTGCGGTGGTTTCTGAGTCAACTCGCCACGCAAAATCTTGACATCCGACGGTGCAGCAATGCCAATTGTTATCCGGTTGCCTTGGATCTTTACGATTTCAATCGTGATGTTGCCGTCGAGTACCAGCTTCTCACCCACTTTGCGACTTAGTACAAGCATTTTGAATCTTCCTTGAGTCTGCTAGCTGCGGCGAAGTGACATCGTTGGTCTGCCGCGTCCCAACGTTCTTAATTATCAGCACCGCCGTGACAACTTAGGTCACAACGGGACTGATTCTAAAAATTATGCTGCACTTTGGCAGAAATAACACAGACATGGCTATCTGTTGGGGCCGGGACGCGAAAACCGACGGACACACCGCTGACGTGTAATTCGATTGGCGTTTGAGATAAAAATTAGAGGTGGAACGACATCTGAAGCACTTTGTCTGCACATTCTGCCGCCTCACACGACAAACGGCGATTAATTTGCTGCGGCGAGAAGTCTCAACTCAAAATATCTCTACGCAGTTTTTCCTGGCCAGACACAATCTGCAGGTAGTTGTCTCAGAACGTGCATAATCTGTGAGCTTAACGGGCGTTCGGCTCGCAGCATGGGAAATGAGTCCTTGCCGACGAGACCGTTTTGCACAACCTTAGCTGCGAACTCTTAATCTAATAACGAGCGACATCAGTTTTTAAATAGTCCTTTATGAGGTTTGGCAAAATTGGATTGGTACGGGCGAAGGAGTTGTTTGGGAGCGTGTCGAGTGCAATGGTGCCAATTGCCAAGTTCACGTTTCATCGTAAGCCAAGCTGAGTGATCTAATCCAAGCGGATGTTCACATGACCTTTCCTTCTTTCCCCATTTCTCTCTGAACTCCTGTCTCTAGGTCCAGTGCTTGAATTCGATTGTCTCCCCGATCAAGAGCACGCAGACAGGCGTATTGAACAACGTTCATGATATGGGAGCCAGTGATTTCGTATTTGCGAGCGATTTGATCCAGGTTAACGTCATCAGCAAACTCAACGGACTTTGGAAATCCCTGTCGCCAAAGTCGCTCACGTTCGCCCGCTCGCGGCATTGGGAAATGGACGGACAACTGAAATCGCCTCATGAAGGCTTCGTCAATGTTGCTTTTAAAATTGGACGCAAGGATGACCAAGCTCGAGCAGGCCTCAATGCGTTGTAACAGATAAGAAACTTCCTGATTTGCATACTTGTCGTGTGCGTCGCGAACATTCGTTCGTTTACCAAAAAGGGCATCGGCTTCATCGAAAAAGAGTATCCAGTTCTTGTTTTCGGCTTTGTCAAACAGCGTTGACAGGTTCTTTTCGGTTTCACCGATGAATTTGGAGACTACCATCGACAAGTCGATGCGATACACCTCGCGATCAGTGGATTTTCCCAGTAGGCTGGCCGTCAGAGTTTTTCCAGTGCCGGGTGGGCCGTGGAACAGGGCACGATATCCAGGTTTCAGTTTGCGACCCAATCCCCATTCCTTTAGCAGCGTGTCTCCATGTTTTACCCAAGTATGCAATTCTTGAATCTGTTTGAGGGTTGATTCTGGAAGAACCAAATCGTCCCAAGTCATTTCGGTGGTCACCAACTGAGCCGGGAAATCCATGCTAAATCGTGGTCTGGAAACGCGCCCCATCGTTAACAGTTCGACGTATTCAGGATCCATGACCAGTTGACCACTCATCAGCGGCTCCCCGGCAGGCGGTCGTTCCAATCGAAGAATGTGTTGCTTGGCGAATAAATGATCTTCAGAAAACATTCGCTGGACAGCGAATCTTCGCTCGAGGTCGTTTCCTGCCAGCAAAAAGAGGACAGTTTCTCCCGTTGGAAGAAAACCCCGAAACCGCTGCCCTCGTATGCCACCGATCTGTGGAAAGTCACCACCCTGCGGCATTACCTCAGCCATGATTCGATCAAAAAAATCCGGTTGAACATGCGGTGCCAACGAGATTAAGTTCACTATGTGTTCTTTATCAGCCAAG
>JANNNN010001133.1:0-19458 GCA_031398555.1 Planctomycetia bacterium
CACCTTAAACCCAAGAAACCGCATGTTTTCAGGACTCGTCGAAGCTACCGCTCAGATTACCGCTCTGTTGGAAGAGCCTGGCGGAGTGCGTTTGGTGCTGGAAAGGCCGTCAGAATATACAGATGTGCGACTGGGCGATAGTATCGCGATTCAAGGGTGTTGCCTGACCGTCATCGAATTGTCGGATAGCAGTCTAAGTTTCCAAGCTGGCCGCGAGACACTTTCGCGAACTTCGCTTGGCGATCGCAAAGCGGGCGACAAGCTGAACTGCGAACGTTCGCTAAAGCTTGGCGATCGGCTGGGCGGCCACTTGGTAACTGGGCATATCGATGGCCAAGGAGCCTTAGTGTCTCGAGGCGACGAAGCTGAGTGGTCGAACATGGTGTTCCGTGCGCCAATTGCATTGCTGCGACAGATGGCTTCGAAGGGCTCGATTGCCATTGAAGGAGTGAGCTTGACGCTGGTCGATGTTACCAATGAAACGTTTTCCGTCGCATTGATACCTTACACTTTGTCGCACACGACATTGGGTGATTTAAAAGCGGGTGACGCCGTCAATTTAGAGACAGATCTGCTCGCGAAGTACGTGCAGCGGCAGTTAGAAACAAAGTGAATAGAAACCGCAGGGGCCAGCGAAGGTGAGGGCAAGTTTTGTGCGGATTTCGTGTGCCACTGGCTCCGCCAGTGAAATCGAAGTCCACGGCGTTTATCAACAAGAGCTGTTCCAATCGTTTAATATGTCAATTCAAAGTAGCCGGAGTAGAAATCTTGATCCGTATCTTCGATACTCCCAAATTTGTGTTTGACGTTCCACTAGTATTTACGGTCTCTCGCTTGCGAGTCGGGCTTGTGGGCGAGTCCGTTGTGACAACTTTTTAGAAACCAAAATGAGCGAACGACAAACGATCAGTTATCTGCAACGACGCCTTCGAGAGTCTGGCATGACTCCCCAGGCTCGCTTTGGGCAGAATTTCTTGATCGACCTAAATCTAATCGAACTGATTGCCAAGACCGCTGAACTCGGGCCTCGCGACGTCGTTTTAGAAGTTGGCACAGGCATGGGTTCGCTCACCCAATTGCTGGCTGCACAGGCTGGACATGTCGTTACGATTGAGATTGATCGTAATTTGGCTCCTTTGGCGAGGGACGAATTCGCAAAGCTCGACAATGTGACGCTGCTCGAGCAAGATGCATTGAAAAACAAGAACCAAATGCATCCGCTGGTGATCGAAACTTTGCAAGAAAAGGTGAGTCGAATCAAGGGTGGGCGTGTCAAGTTGGTCGCTAATCTTCCCTACAACGTAGCGACGCCGATCTTGTCGAATATGTTGGACATTGAGCCTTGGCCGGTCCGAATGGTCGCCACAATCCAACTGGAATTGGCCGAACGGATTGCAGCGGAGCCCAGAACGCGGGATTACAGTGCACTAAGTATTTGGATTCAGTCGCAAGCTCGCGTCGAAATCGTTCGAAAGATGTCCGCAAAAGTGTTTTGGCCTCGCCCAAATGTGGAATCGGCGATTTTGGATATACGACCGCAGACCGTGTTACGCGATCGCCTGAGCGACCGCAAGCAGTTTCACCAACTTGTGCGGGGCATTTTTGTGCATCGGCGAAAGTTCTTGAGGTCTGCACTGGCTAGTGCCGTTAAGGATAGACTGAGTAAGGTCGATGTTGATGGTATATTGGAAGAAATGGGATTGGGCCTTGACGCTCGGGCCGAACAGTTGTCAGTCGAGCAGATGATCGAACTGTTCGAGTGTGTAAGGAAGCGAAATGTAATTGACGTTGAAGTTACGGACCCAGACGCTTGATTGCCTTAAATGGAGTTTGTAACCCGGAAGCGTCAGCGAGGAATTTATGAGTGACCGTCCCACAAATTTACCGCTGCCTGTGGCCTTAAAGCCGGGCGATAAACTGGGTGCTTATCGCATCGAGCGAGCTATTGGCACCGGCGGGATGGCGGACGTTTTCTATGCCGTGCATGAAGACTTGCGGCGGCCCGCAGCCATCAAAGTTCTGCGAGCTTCGCTGGCCACCGACGATGTGCATTTGCAGAGGTTTATGCAAGAAGCACGTGCGGCGGCCTCATTGATCCATCCCAACATCGTGCAAGTCTATGATGTCGGTCAAGAAGGCGACCACCGATATATCGCACAGGAGTACATTCCTGGTACCAACTTGCGCCAATATTTAACCGACAATGGTGAGATGTCGATCAGTGTCGCGCTTAGCATCTTGCTGCAAGTGCTTGCGGCCCTTGGCAAGTCGGCCGCGGTTGGAATTGTGCATCGTGATATTAAACCTGAAAACATCATGCTTACCAGGGACGGCGACGTAAAAGTTGCCGACTATGGCCTTGCACGGGTGCTCCTGAGCGATGATCCGCAGTTAACTCGGGCTGGGACGACTCTCGGTACGCCGATGTACATGAGTCCCGAACAGATCCAGGAAGGAAGGGTAGACATTCGGAGCGATTTGTATTCTCTGGGAGTCACGCTGTTTCATATGCTTGCCGGCCGCCCCCCGTTCACCGGTGAAACGCCGCTGGCTCTCGCGATGCAGCATGTGCAAGCTGAGCCGCCAAACATTGCGGAACTGCGAGTTGATTTGCCGCTGAGTCTGGTTGAATTGATCAACAAGTTATTGGCGAAAGACCCCGAGCATCGTTATTCAAGTCCCAACGAAGTACTAGAAGCGTTGCGAACTGGTCGCGTTACAGATCTGGTAACTTATTGGCCTGATCGAACAGTCCCGTTGCCTGGCGCACTGAATTCGTCGTTACAAGGTCCGTCGGCTGCAACGTTGATGTTGCAATCAAAACTAATGGCACAACGGTCGGCGGCAAAGAAGCGAATCGGTTACATGATTGCCGCGCCGGTGTTAGCGTTTCTTACCTTCTGGGCGGGCTCGTTGCTTGGCGGATTCGGTCGAACAGATTTGTTTGCAAGTAAAGAACCAGCTTTTCAAGGCACCAAAAAACTTGATTCTGTGAAGGAGCAATTTGCAGACGCCCTGCTTAGCAGTGATAACAGTGGCGAACGTTGGGAAGCGGTCATCAAATACTTTCCACCCAAGAACGGCTCGCTGACCAATCGCACCTACGCTGGCAAAGCATGGCTGCAGTTAGCGGTCATTTATCTTCAGAAACGCGAGTTCGCTCGCGCTCGCAGCATGATCGATTCAATATTGAAAGATGATCAGATGCCTTCTTCCTTGACAACACTCGCCGAATTTCAACTTGCCGAGATTGAGGATGTTATGAATAATCCACCAGCGAAAGAGGCAGCCGTCGATAGGGCGAAACGGCTATTTGACAGCGAGCGAATGTCGACCCCAGATCGTGATTTAGTTCGCCAATGGGCAGAAAGTTCCACGCGACCTGTATGGATGCGTAACCTCATCGACGACCTGCAACTGTAGAAAAACTTCTCGGATTGAATCACGGCTGGGAGGCCTATGAGATCGCATCGCAGGAAGAAATCGGGCGAGAACCACCGCGCGATCGGGAGCCCACACGAACAAACGCCGCATGGAGTAGCGCATTTCGTAGCGGTGTTGCACGCAAGTTCTCTCAGTTACGTAGCACAGGGGCTGGAGCACTGGTTGCGTTTTTGGCTGTGCTCGGGCCTGGAATGCTGGCTGGGCTTTCGGACGACGACCCTGCCGGTATCACAACCTACTCTGTGCTAGGGACAGACTATGGCTATCGCTTGCTGTGGATCATTGCATTGATGATAAGTTGGTTTACGGGTTAGCCATGGTAAAATGGGAAGTAAAACGAAACCGAAGTCCGCTTTCCCAGGGCAGCTCGCTACGCTGGCTGGCCCTGGGCTGAATGACATTACTCTTTCAGAGTACTACTATTAAGTCAGCCGTCTCCGCTGACCACCGGCTAAACAATTTTCGCTAACGCTGATTCACTGTTAGCTGACTGCTGTTTTGGTGTCATCAACGAAACAACGATCAAAGTCACGAACGCTAGGGGTATCGTCACAATCCCCGGTTGGTTGAAGGGCATGAAGCTGGATTCTTTGGGCCAACCATAGATGGCTGCGTAGGTGTCGCCTGAAAGCAGAATCCAAGCGAGAGAGCTGGTCATGCCGACGATGATGCTGGCGATGATGCCTTGACGCGTTGTCCTTGGCCAGAACAGCAGCATAACCAATGAAGGAAGATTGGCGCTAGCCGCGACACTAAATGCCCAACCGACCAAATAGTTCACGTTAAACTTCTCGAACAAAATACCAAGGGCAATCGCAATCAAACCCACGCCGACAGCGGATATTTTTGCGACTCGAATTTGTTCTTGTTCATTGAACTTCATACCTAAGACGCTAGTCATCAAGTCATAAGTTACAGCTCCGCTGGCTGCCAAGATCAGGCCACTGACAGTTCCGAGCACTGTTGTAAATGCGATAGCAGAGATGATGGCGAACAGCAATTGGTTGATGCTCTTGGCAAGCAGTGGTGCGGACATGTTGCTATCGGTCAGGTCCAACGTGCCGCTGGTCATCGCACCGAGTCCAAGGTACAGAGTCAGAATATAAAACAGTCCGATGCTGGCGATCCCAACGATGGTGCTCTTTCGGGCAGCGGCTTCATTCTTGACGGTGTAGTATCGAATGAGGATATGCGGCAGTGAGGCTGTGCCGCAAAACAGGGCGAGCATCAACGAAAGGAAATTTGCTCGATCACTCCACTTATCGCTGCGGATGCCAGCGAACATAGTGTGTTCACCCGGTCGCAGTACTCGACTACCATCAGTAGGTTTTTGAAAGAAGACTTTAGTTTTCGATTTGTCCGCATGGGTCACATCGGCATTTCCCCACAAGACGACTTTGCTTTGTCGCAACACGCTGAAGAACTCGATCGGTCCCAGCGGACCCGTGCTTTGTTTGCCATCTGGCAGGCTTTCGAGATAACCCACAGGATGCAATTCGGGTTCACCTTTCTTGCTACCTTTTTGCTTGCCATTGACCAACTCTTTCCCATCAGCTTTGCGATGCGTTTGGGCTTCACGAAGGATCACTTGCCTTTCGGAGTCAGCCGGTTGTTGACTGAAGACGATCGTTTCTTCGTTGAGCGAGGCTCGTAAGAAGGGACTCGCTTCCCAACCGTCGTCTGCGGCCATGACGATCGCACCGCCAGGCAGTTCCGTGCCCGCTGTCAATTTGGCTTTCTCAAGTGGTCCGATCTTCTGAAATTTGTGACCATCGACTCCACCTTCTTGAACATCAAAGCCACGGGCGAGCAGCATCACCGTTAACAGACCGCTGAACGCAACCAGTAACGTACCTTTGATGAACTGCACCCATGTCGTCGATACCATACCGGCGGTTACGACGATCAAAATCACTACGGCACCAACCAGCACAACACCGAACCAGTGCGGCCAACCGAGAAGTGGACGGACCAATGCCCCCGCGCCGACCATCTGTGGAATGAGATAAAAGAGACTTACTGCAAGCGTCGCGATACCAGCCGATAGCTTGATACCGCGCGAGCCGAACTTGGCATCGAGCGCGTCGGCAAAGGTAAATTTACCAAGCCGCTTCATCGGTTCGGCAATCACGAAAAGTGCAACAATCCAACCCGCCAAGTAACCGATCGAATACAAAAACCCATCATACCCGAACGACGCAATCATCCCACAAATACCCAGAAACGAGGCGGCAGAGAGATAATCCCCCGCGAACGCGACTCCATTGACAACCCATGGAATCTGACCGTGGGCCGCAAAATATCCAGCGGAGGATTTTGCGCTCCGGCCAAGATAAAAACTTAAGCCAAGCGTTACACCAACGAAAGACATGAAGACAACAACTGCGATGAGCGACGGTTCGTAAATCACGGCTTGTCTCCCGATTCGCTCTTTGATGCTGCAGTCGTTGTTGCTTTAGTGACCGGTACTTCAGCAACCGGTGACCAGCATAAGAAACCGTAGACCAGCGCAAGGATCAGCGCCAGTGCGATCAGTCCAAAGCCCCAAATGATGGCCAAATTGAGCCCGAGGAACGGCACCCATTCAACCCAACTCGCGGCGAAGGCATTAACGAGTACAAAACCGAGATAGAAAGCGGTATAGATTGAAAACAGAATCAATCCATACTTTGAGTTGCGAGCTTGAGAGGAAGGTGTATCCACGTCGTTTTGGCCCCAGCGGGAGGATGCGGTTCGGAGGGTCGCATACTAGCTTGAAGGGCCTCTGCAAGCAAGCAGTATGGGATGAACGGTTGATGTCCAAGCAGTTATTTTGAAGTTCTTTTAACCGCTTCGCGCGCGTTTTTCCATCCGTGGGACCACTATGTCATCCGTGGGAAAACGCGGCCACGAGCAACTCTGGACTGCGAGCGATGCGCCTCAACCCCTCAAACAACCTCAATTGACCGTGTGTTTGGAAAAATCCAATCGCCCAGGGGTGACATAGTGGTCCCACGGATGAAGCCAAAAATGCAAATCATGACAGAGCAACGGATGTTTGTTCTGCAGACTGTTTCCTTCGCTGAGGTCATGGCAAAGATCGCACAAATTGCTTACCGATGGCGACGAGCAGGTGTGGAAAATCCGCTTGGCAAACTCCGCCGCTAAAGTCCCTTGCAAGCGCTGTGGGTTAGTTGCAGCTCTATTTCGCCGGTTCGAGGAGGCCGCGGATCTTGAACCAGTCGGTAGCACGCGCAGGCCAACTAGAGATGACGGAGTTCTTTTGTTCGCGAACTCCGTAGCCGTGACCACCGTTCTGGTAAACATGCAACTCGGCCGATACGTTGTGCTTCTTCAGTTCGATGTAGATCTTGGCTGCACCGATTGCGCTCGACGCGTCGTCGTTTGTGTGCACGATAAACGCTGGTGGAGATTGATCGGTGACTTTGATCAGCTCAAGCAATTCACCGCTTTTGTCGATCACTTGCCAAGGATAGATCAGCAAAGAGAAAGCTGGTTTGAAGTCGAACTTGTCCGTGTCATCAGTGCTCTCGTAAGCTGCCTGTGGGCTGGTGTGTAGGATCGATGCAACTTGGCCGCCCGCTGAGAATCCGAGCACGCCGACGCGCTGTGGGTTCAGTTTCCAGCGTTCTGCGTTTTGTCGTATTAGTCGTACGGCTCGTTGCGAGTCTTGCAGAGGTCGTTGCCAAAGCGGTTCCCCCGGTGCGGCAACTTCTTTGGTTCGGTACCTGAGCACAAAGGCCGTGATACCAATTTCATTCAACCACTCGGCGGCTTCGGAGCCTTCCAGGTTGGGCACTACATAACCAAACCCGCCACCGGGCAAAATAATGACGGAGGTACCCGATGGATTGTTTTTGGCTGGATAGATTTCGAGTGTCGGTCGGCGAATGCCGGATACTCGCTCGATCGGTTTTGCTTCGCCTTTGGACGGCTGCAAATTTCCGGTATCGCGAGTGGTTTCATTCGGAGCCAAATCGGCCCACACGTCCAACTTGGAAGGCTCATCGCCTCGCGAAACCGTGTCGGCATACAGCAAAGCAAGACCTGTGGTCAATATCCATGCTGCGGTTTGAAGTAGGGCTGACATTCGCTTCATGTTGCTGAGCCTACAAGAGACTATCGTGTTTATTAGGATCGCGAGGTGTAAGTCCGAGGCTCGCTAGTACATCAAACGCATGTAAGGTACGACTGGCGGCGGCATCCAACCAGGTCGGCATAAGTGTCGGGTGCTTGCGACGCCGCTGGCTACCGGTAAAACGATATTCGGCGAAGTCGCTATTAATCTAAGTGGAGGCTTGAGGTAAGACGATTGCCCTACCCCAAATCTCGTAAGACTTTTACTTCTTGTCCAAGCCAGCTTTGGCAAGCAGTTCCTTGGCTTCCGGCGTGCCGACCTTATCGGCGATTGCTTGAGCGGCCTGCGCGGAATCTGCTTTCAACTCGGCAACTTCGGCAGTTTTGATAGCGAGCTTCAAATTCTCTATGCTTGGATAACGCTTGAGAACGTCCAAGAGAAGTTTTTTCTCAGCCGGCGCTTTAGAAATTTCAAAGGCCTTTTGGCACATTGCAACTCGATCCGCATCGGACATCGTGAACTGGCGAGCAATACGGATATAACCGCGGATCGAACGCACTTGATATTTGTCAGCTGGTCCGGTTGTCGACAACTCAAGCAGAACAGGTGCCGCGTCGATCGTCATCCAGTCACCCAGCAGCCGAGTGCTAGTGTCTTTCAAAGCCGGATCTGTGCTCTTGCCCGCTTCACCGACGGCCTTCAGTGCATTGGTACCACCGACTCCAGCGAGGATGTCGAGCAGTACTGTTTGCGTAGCAGCATTCTTGCCTTTTAAAGCACTTACGATTTCGGCAGAACAGGCTTCGCGATCCGGCATGCGAACGGCGGCTGCCTTGAGCGCTTGTTTGGCCGCTTCGGCATCTTCAGGATGTTTTGGTGCGACCGCTTGCGAAATCAAAACCGACATCTTATTTGCTGGAACCGTTGAACCAAGCGAAGTCAGGGCTGCACTTCGAACCGTCTCGTCAGCATTGTCGAGCGCCTTGATCAATGCATCGGTTGCGTCAATGCGTCGCTGTCCGACAACTTCGATTAGTGCAACCAATTGCTTTCCAGTCGCTTTCGGCAACCGAGCTAGAATTTCTTGGCTGATGCTCGGGTCAGGCAGGTCAGCCAGCGCAGTCTTAGCGTTTTGAGCCAGAACGGTATCGGTGTCGCTTGCAATATCGATCAACGTTGGTACGCAGGAAGCGTTGCCAACACGACCGAGCGCATTGATCGCAGAGAAACGAACGATCTGTTCTCCAGTGCTTGCCGCCTTCAGAATCGCTGACAATTCGACGGTGTCTTTGCGATCTGCCATGGCGTTGATGACGAGTGCAGCTCGATCTGGTTTCGCCTTCGCCAGCTCAGTCGCAAGCACTTTGTCGACTTCGCTCCCTTTCATTTCACGGGCTGTTGCGAGGGCAATGTTGAACAGTTCTTTCTTCGGTGAATTAAGATGTTCGACGAGCAACGGAATGCCTTCCGCTTTGCGAGCCAGGATGGCACCGCGTGTGGCTTCGACGACGCGTTGAGCCGGAACGTCGGCTTTGCGAACTTCGTCATAGATGGCAACTGCTTCGGTTGCATTGCCGTCAGCCATAAATCGTTCCGCACAATAAACGCAGCCTTCAGCGATGGCAGAGCGAACACCATCGGGTGCTTTGGCAAGCGATTGACGAAGAGCTTCAGCGGCAGACGCGTTTCCTATTTTTCCAAGAGCCACAGCGGCAGCAGAAGCCACTTCACTATCTTTGTCTTGCAAGCGTGTTTTTAATTCATCGACAGATCCCGCATCGCGACGAACGCCGATCGAGTTGAGTGTGCCGACCAGCAATTTGCCTTGAAGCGATCCAAGGGCTCCGCGAAGAGCTTCGTCCACTTTTGCTCCTGGAATGGCTTCAAGCGCGATACGTGACCAGGAGGCTAACTTTTCATCGCCCAGGAGCTTTGCCAACTCAGGCGCAGCGGCTTCTGAACCATAAACCGCGAGTCGCTTGCAAGCGATGGCTTTATCAGCCCCCGGTGCATCGCCAGCCAAAATGCCGAGCAAATCGCTTTCCTTTTCCATGGTCGCGACTTGGCAAAGGCCAATGCGACCTGAGGCGAGCGACATCAGCGCCCAGCCTGTAAGTAACAATAATTTGGGGAGAGAACTCTTTTTCATGGTTGGATTTCTTATATTCAAGTTTGTTGTTTTTAAGTTAGTTCGGCTCAAGTTTCGTAACCCGCGCCTCGACAAGTCCTTTTTGACCTGTCAGTCGAATTGTTCTTAAACCGTAGGCAAACGCGAGTCCTGTTTAGGAACATTGAATGGATAGTTGTTATTGCGGTGTTTTAGTCTTAGCAGCCGGTTGTGGTTCGAACCGGAGGCTAACGCCTTCCGGCTGATCTGTCACCAGTATTCGTACGCGAATTAGATCCGCCACGGCTCGCGGAGAGCTTCCGAACGCAACCGATTCGCGGCTTCGTCGTTAATGAACGTATGCGTCTTGAGATCCAAGTTCACTTGACGATTCAAGAACAGCGCAATGTTCGCGCCGTGACACGCGATGTGAGCATTGCACGCGGCCAGCGCATTACCCTTTGGCTTACCTCGCGATTTCACGCAGTCCAGAAAATCGCGAACGTGATAGGTCGCTGGATAGCCGCCGATTTCGTCAACTGTGCGACCAGCCAACAACTCAGGCGAACTCAATACAAGTTTGCCGCTGTCGCCGGCTTCAACCCAACCCGTTTCGCCTTCAAAACGAACTGGACACGAGCCCAGCGGAATCCAACCCTTTTCTCGGAAGACCAATTCGATGCCGTTCTCATAACGGGCTACCAATTCGCCGTCCTTAATGGCGTTGTATTCGATCGGTGGCGGGCAATCGTTCACCGCCCATTGGCAAAGATCAACGCAGTGGGAACCCCACTCCAAGACTCCGCCGCCAACCATTCCTCCACCTTTCTCGAAGTTAAATCCATCCAGGTTTTTCTTGTTGAACGGACGCCAAGCTGCTGGTCCGAGGTACATGTCCCAGTCGACGGATTCTTTCGGTGGCATTTCTTCAGGCGTCAGCCAGCCGCTGGTCATCGCTTGCATGCCAGCGGGATGCGCATAGACTCGCTTCATCTTGCCGAGTTTTCCGGTTCGAGCCAAGTAACATGCGAAAGCGAAGTGGGGAAGGTTTCGCCGTTGTGTTCCGGCTTGGAATACGCGACCGGTGCGCTCCATTGTGTCTCGCAAAATAAGACTTTGCGCAATGTTCTTCGTGCACGGTTTTTCGCAGTACATATCCTTGCCCGCTTTAGCGGCTTGGACAGCCATCGTGCAGTGCCAGTTTGGACCTGTCGCAATCAGTACCGCGTCGACATCTTTGCGATCGAGCAGTTCGCGGAAATCCGTATGCATCTTGCAATCTTGATTACCGTACTTGTTATCGACCAATTTCTTGATTTTGGTGCGCTGGGCTTCTTTGATATCACAGATCCCGGCGAACTGAACGTCGCTCTGTTCAAGAAAGCAACCTAAATCGTAAGTACCGCGATTGCCAATTCCGATGCCGGCGACCACCACGCGTTCACTAGGAGCCACCGCTCCATCGCGCCCTAACGCCGAGCTAGGAATAATTGTCGGTAGCGAAATGGCCGCTCCGGCCGCCGATAGCGTGGTCTTTAAAAACCGTCGCCGATGCACTTGCTTCGTTTTCTGGGTCATCGCAATTCTCCTGGGGTTGATGTTATTAATGCCCGTACGCCTGTCCGGCGGGTTGATCTATTTCCAATAACGAAACAGCATACTCGAAAGCGCTGCTGCGGAATACTCGACAAAAAGCTCTAATTCGGTCGGAATCAAACTTCTTCGAGCGGTTGACTAGCGTCGCCAAAGTTTGTGGGGCGAATCCCGACTTTGTCCATCATGGACAAGTACAAGCGGCACATCTGCCGGTCAGGTTTATCAAGATAATCAAGCACGCGACCACCCTTGATCTTCCCGCCTCCACCGCCCAAAAGGACGACTGGAAGTTTCGTCGCATCATGGCCACCATTCAACATACTCGAACAATAGAGCAACATCGAATTATCGAGCAGCGTCCGCTCACCTTCGTGGATCGCGTCAAGCCGACTAGCGATGTAAGCCAGCTGTTGAATGAAGAACTGGTTGACCTTTAGCCAATCCGCAGTATCGGAGTGTGACAGCAAATGGTGGATCATATAATCGACGTTCAAGTTGGGAAACCTGAGCGATGAGTGATCATTATTCAGCTTCAACGTGCAAACTCGCGTGGTATCTGTTTGAAAACCCAGTACTAAGATGTCGCACATCAATCGCATGTGATCAGCGATGTCCTGCGGAATGCCATCAGCCGGACGCGGAATATTCGGCTTGTCCAGAACAGGTCGATAACCTTGCAGTTCGCCTCGATTGCCGGCGTGTTCAATGCGTTGCTCAACATCGCGGACTGAATCGAGATACTCATCGAGTTTGCGTTGATCGCTTGCACTGATTTGACGCCGAAGGTCTTTGGCTTCGCTGAGCACCGCATCGAGCACACTCTCGTCACCGCGCTGCGCTTCGTCTTTGAACAGTCGATCGAAAGCCAATGAAGGATACAATTCAAGTGGTGTAGGGCTAGTCGGCGAGGACCAAGAAATGTGCGAGCTATACAGCATCGAGTAATTTTTATGAACTGACGGATTCGATTTTTCGCAGCCTAAAACCAAGCTCGGGACTTTGGTTTGGCGACCGTGATGCTGCGCGATAAGCTGATCGAAACTGGTACCGGAGCGGATCTCACCGCCTGAAGCCAATGGCGCACCGGAAAGTAGGTTGCCAGTTTGCGATGAATGGATGTTACCTTTCAGTGCCTCCGCATTGTACAAGCCGCGAATGAAAAGCAGCTTTTGGCGATGCTCGCGAAGCGGTGCGAGCACTTCACCGAGTTCCATGTTCGCGCCTTCGCCTTTGGCCCACCACTGTTGACTGTGGAAGCCATTTCCGGAGAAAAGCACTGCGGTACGAACGGGTGCAACAGCGGGTTCTGTAGCATCGGCTGCCCATACTGAAATCGACTCAAGCCAAGGCAACGCCATGGTTATGCCGACACCCCGAAGTAAAGTTCTGCGTGAGAAGTGGTGGATTTGCATGGCGGGCCTTTGAGGTGAATTAGCCCCCGCACCCCGGCCCCTCTCCCCGGAGTACCGGGGCGAGGGGAGCCAGGAATGAAAAGGTGCTTAAAGGTGGGATGAAGCTATTATCTACTGTACACGCACTCGTTGAAATTGCGGGCTGGTTACGATACTTTCAATCACAACGCTAACACGATAATTATTAGCTTCCAAACGTTCTTGCATATCAGTAAGTAAAGGTTCGTCAGACAACTGCACCGCGCGACCGAGAGCGTAACCGAGCGACTTCTTACAAAACTGACGAACAAAATCCTTGCGACGCTGATTCAACAAGTAGGACTTGAGGCCTTCGTAGCCCGCAAGCTCAGTGCCGTCTTCCAGCGCAGTTAGCGAATTGATTTCGGGGCCGCCTCGCCAACGCCCAATCGCATCAAAATTCTCCAGCGAAAAACCGAACGGGTCGATTCTCGCGTGGCATTTAGCACACGCGGGATCGGCGCTATGCTGCTCAATCAGCTGTCGCTCGGTCAGTCCGCCGGGAACCGTTTCAGGAAGCAATGGCACATTTTTCGGAGGCTTAGGCAGCTTCTCACCGATTAGCACTTCGCTGATCCAATTGCCGCGTAGGATCGGACTGGTACGTGATGCGCCAGCTTGTTTTGAAAGCGTTGCGGCCATACCCAAAATTCCACCACGGCCCTTCGACCGCACGTGATCGACGCGATGCCAATCGACCTCGGTTGAGTTCAATGTGTAATGCTTTGCTAGCGCCTCGTTGACAAACGTGTGGTCTGCGTCAATGAGTTCAATGATTGATCCGTCACGCTGATAGAGGTCAGCAAAGTAACGAATGGCCTCTTCATACATCGCGCTACGCAGGTCATGGAAAGTCGGAAAGGCAGTTTCGCTCTTCTCGTCATGCGCATCAAAATCATAGATTTGAATCCACTGGCACATGAACTCGGTCGCCAGTCGTCGCACCTGCTCGCCTTGCAACATCCGGCGTGTTTCAGTCAATAATACCTCGGGCTCATGCAAACGATTCTCTTTTGCAAGTGTTCGCAGCCGTTGGTCGGGGGCTGTTGACCATAGAAAGTAACTCAATCGCGCCGCGAGTTCTTCATTGGAAATTTTACGACTCGGAATGGTCCCGCTTCCAACTTCCGCAGCGTTACCCGCTTCAGCGCGGTACAGGAAAGCAGGTGAAATCAATAAACGAGCCAACAACATCCGCAGCGCGGCGTCGTGGGGCAACTCGTTATCTCGCAGTTCACTGTAGAGCTTGCGTAGCTGTCCTTGTTCGGCATCGGACAAGGCTCTGCGGTAGGCTTGTTCGGCGAATCTTAACACCGCGTCGATCTGCGGCGGTTCAGCAGCAATCAACTCCGCTCGAAATTCTTCAGCCCGTTTTAGTAGCGGCTTGCGAAGTGGTTCGAAGGCTGAGGGATCGGCGTCCTGCGTCGCATACTGCCACAACTGATCATAGGCATCGACCGACATGAACGCATCTTGACTAACAAAATGCAATTCGTTCCACAACCGATTTAGCCTCGCAATCTCCGCGTCACTGAGCATCAACCGTTGCAGCATTGCGTCTTCACGGTAGTACAACGTCAACGTTACCACTTCGTCGACAGGAACGATTTTTGTGTAGCACAACGCCCCAGGGAACAGTTGGCGAAAGGCATCGAACGAATCCGTTAAACGTTTTCGGGCCGGACTTGCATCTGCCACCACAATGGGCGAAGACATCGCGATACTGCGATTGTTCGAAGTCCAAACGCCATTGTTCACATTCTCAGTCACCGCTATGGCTTGTAGACCGGCAAGCTCGGCTGGCTTTTCATTCAGAAGCGCAAACTGAACACTTCCTCGTTCGTTCGACGCGGGATGAATCGATCCGCCAACTACCAACTCGGACCCGGCGACCAAATCTGCAGGCAGTCTCACTTCGATGTAAGTTGGGGCTTTGACACACAAACTACTGGGATCGATTGCACCGCCTTGTGGGTGCTTACCGAATAGCGACTCGTCCAGGCCGTAGTCACTCTGAGCTCTTCCGGCGGCAGGCGGGTCCGCGACCAAAGCCTTCATTGCACCAGCAAGCAACGGACCACTGAGCGATTTCAACTGCTGTAACAATGCGACATCCGCTGCGACAGTATTAGCGGGATCTATTTGGGGAGACAAGAGTTTTTGCAGTTCGCCAGCCAGTCGCTCGCGTTCGCTACGATCGCCAGTAGCTTGCCAACGGGCGAGCAACGAGTCAGCGGGAATCACATGATCGGACGAGCCTTGAGTCGGTTCGCTGTAAAAATGCCAAACCTGTTTGTTACCCAACTGATCCGCGTGCGGATTTCCAGCGAGTATGTTGGGTGAAACATCTTCAGCCAGACTCCACGCGTGATTGTCGTTCTTCAACTTCAATTCAATCGCCGTCAAGTCGCAAGAGTGATTGGCATCGCGCGGGCTGATCACCAGGGCGACAATATCACCCGGCAGAACCGCGACAGCATTAAATGGACCGAGCTTTACTTCGCGAGCACCTTGCGATGTACCGACGGCCAATTTTTGTCGCGTGTTGCCGCGCCGCAGTTCCACAGTCCAAGCGACCCCGTTTCCACATTCGGGATGAGCATGTTGTACAGAGCCTTCGATACTTACTGAAGTGGCTTCTGGGGACTGCCAGCCGACAGCGACCTGTAGGCTCGGCGATGGATGAACGGCCACGCTGTGCGGTTTCATGTTGCCGGGAATTCGGACGGCTTGATCAGAGGAGTTCGCAACAATGCTGAGCGCATCGTCGCCCACCCAACCTTGAATGAAATCGTAAGTCGATGCGCTGGTCATGGTCCGAGTCAACGGCGCATCAATCTTTACTGAGCCGCGAATTCCGATTCCCAAGTAGTTTAACCAGGCCTGCAGCGATGTTGCGGGCACTTTGTATTTATCGGCCAAGGTGGCGGTGTCGATCGCTGCGCCATTCTTGTTGACTTCGTCAGCAGCGGCCAAAGACTTGGCTGCGTCCCGGAAGATCTGATTTCGGGCGAAGTGCAATTCGCTAGCCACTCGACGAACATCCTTCAACAACAAATCGGCTCGACCTGAGGCCACCAATCGAGGTCGTTCCCAGACGGCAAAATCATCCGCGTTGCCATCTCCCGCATCACCAGCGACTAGATAAATAGAAACATCTTTGCCCGGTTCGGCAACCGACAGTTTGGATCGCAACTCTTGTCGCGGAGCCGTTGGATTGGTTGGTTCGAGCCACGATTTAGGTCCATTAATTTTGCCGATGTGACCAACGGACGAAAACCGCCACAGTGTTTTCTGCCACTGAGAAATATGAGTCGTGAGCGCTACCACATCTTTCGGCTCAGCCTTTTGCCACTGGGTGCGCAGCCCGTCCAAAAGCAGCGAGACTGATGGTTCCTGGCGAGTCATTTCGCTCCACAGCATGCCCAAGTATTTTGGACTCAACCCGCGAACAGTTGCCACTGCCTCGATGGACTTTGAGCCGGCCTTTAGCGACTCGCGTTCTTCAAGCGTGGCGAGCAAGTACTGATCGATCGGCAGGCGACCACCGCCATTTGTTTCAAAAATGATGCCTTGCAGATTGACTTGTGTCTCGCCCTCTTTCGCCGAATAGTGAGCGTAGAGTTGCCGAATATCGGCCAGTAATTCCTCGGTCCAATCTCGGCGAGTTGGTGACGGAGAGAATCGAATTCCGTCCGGCAAGAGCACTGCCCGCGAAGCTACCTCTTTGCCTGCTTCCAAGTACTTCGATAACAGGGCCGGCGACATACTCAGTGCGTTGCCTGCATTCGTAAATCCCTCCCCGGCAGCGCCGTCGACTGGAAATTCCTTTGCAGGCTGCAAGTCTTTGACGCCCGTTATATCGCGAAGCGTATAAGTGTACTCGGCGTTGTTCAATCGCCGCAAAACAACCGGCCCCGGATCGCCCGCCGTACGGCGGGCCTCGATAGTCAACATTTCGCCGAGCCAATTGCGAAGTTCTTTTCGTTGCGATTCCGTCAGTTGCTTGGAGTCTTTGGGTGGCATCTGATTGCTGTCAAGCATCTCAGTTACCTTTTGCCAAACGATCAAGTTGCGTTGAATGTCCGCAATCGATTTGAACTCCGTGAGATCGATATCCGCTTCAGCAAGCTCTGGCGAATGGCATTCCTTGCAATTCTCAGCGACGATTGGACGAATTTGTCTTTCAAATTGAGCGGCTAACTCGGCGTCTGTTTGATCCGCTGCGCGGACGTTTAAAGGACAACATGCAACTAACAAAATAACGGCATATGCAGGGCGGGATGGTGCAAGGCGGGATGGATTGAGCACTTTAGACTACCTCATCGATCACTGGATTCGTCAAAGTGCCGATGCGTTCAATTTCAATTGAAACGGTATCTTGGTCTTTTAGGAAAACGGGGGGCTTGCGAGCTGCTCCGACGCCGTGCGGAGTACCAGTTAAAATCACCGTGCCGGGCAAGAGTATCGTGCTGCCACTTAAGAATTCGATCAGCGTCGGAACATCAAAGATCATGTCGTCCGTATTCCAGTCCTGCATGACTTCGCCATTGAGGATGGTTTTGATCTTCAATGAATTGGGGTTGGCAATCTCATCCGCGGTCACCATGTGCGGACCGAGCGGACAAAAAGTAGCAAACGTCTTGCCACGACACCACTGAGTGCCACCAAAATCTTTTTGCCAGTCGCGAGCGCTCACATCGTTGGCGCATGTGTAAGCGAAAACGTGCTTGAGCGCGTCTGCTTTTGAAACATTGTGGCAACGCTTTCCGATCACGACAGCCAGTTCGCATTCGTAATCGACTGAGTTGCTACGGAGTTTGCGAGGTAAAACAATCGGTTTACCTGGATCTTGAAGAGTCCCGATGTTTTTCATAAAAACGACTGGAAATTCGGGGATCGGCGAATTTCCTTCGGCGGCGTGTTTGCGGTAGTTCAGTCCAATACAGATGATGTCGACCGGAACCAGAGGCGCGAGGATTTGCTTCACATCGGCGGCTTCGCCGGTGTCGCTGAAACTGCTGAACAATTCGCCCGACAAGCGAGTGACTTTTGCATCGCCGTGCACACAACCGAAGAGAATTGATCCGTGAGCATCTTCGTACCGAATGATTTTCATCTAGCCACGCCTTAACTGTTCATCTTGTCGAATGAGTGGTGTTTTAAACCAAAACTGTCAAGCTAATATAACTCAACGTGCCCTGTCATGCTTTGCTGGGGTGGGATTGTGCCACAATGCACACTTCGAAGTTTGACTATCGATTTGCCATCAAGCGGAAAACAACGACTTATGTGCTCTACTGCTGCAAGTTTTCGCGTGGTCGGATTAGCAGTACGAGCACTGCAGAGATGAGGGCGACGCTGGCAAAAACACCGAAGATAATATTCAGCGGCACGTGGAGATCTCGGAGCGAACCAAATCCCCAGTCAGCAAAGCCGCCGCAACTGATGCTGACCAAATTCATGATTCCATAACCCGTCGCCCGAAGTTCCGGTCGAACTATCTGACAGAGTATCGGCATGTTATTGCAATCGAAGAAGCCCCAGCCGATTCCGAAGAGAACTAAGAAGGCGACTGCGATCGTTAGAGTCGCCGCGTTGCCAACACCGAACAAAGCAGGAATGATGCAGAGCATACCGATCGCACTCACGTAGATTCGGCCGCGAATGGTATTTCGCATCCAGTAGTCGGCGACCATACCACCCACAATCACGCCGAAAAGTGCAGCGATGTTCACAAAGAGTGTTGCCGAAACGCCAGCCATGCCTTGCCCAATACCAAACTGAGTTTTCAGTATCGCTGGCATCCAGTCTTTCACGACCCAGCCGGCCATCGCAGGTAGGGTGAAGTAAAAAACTAACAGAATGTACGATGGATTTGAGAGTAACTCAGAGATGGCTGATGAAGGCGATGGTCGATTGCCAGTAGAGTCTGTAGTGTTGGTTGAGTTGCGAGGCGCGTCGCGGAGTATGAACATCAACGGTATCGAATAGAGCACACCGACAACTCCGGCTGCTGTGAAAGCCCATCGCCATCCGAGATTGGGATTGTCAGCAACGTAGCCACTGAATCCGCCAATCATCACGCCAACGTAGATCGCCATCTGATGAACGCCGACGGCGCGTGAACGCGTGCGGCTACTATGGAAATCCGCGACAAGGGCAAGAGCGGCGGGAATATAGAACGCCTCGCTGATACCCATCAGCGCGCGGGTGGCGAGCAACTGATCGAAAGTGTGAACATGCCCGGTGGCCCACGTCACGACTGACCAGACGAACAAGCTGGAGATGATCGTCCAGCGGCGACTGAAGCGATCAGCGACGTAGCCACCAATTGGACTTAGAGCGGCGTAAACCCACTTGAAAGAACCAAGCAAGAAACCCCAGTTCGCATCCAGCCCGATACTGCGGATGTCCGTCATTACCGACGTCTTCATCGCCGCCAGCATTTGACGATCTAGATAGTTGAGTGCTGCGACAGGGAAGAGGAGTATGACTACAAGCCAAATTCCCGTAGCAGCACTAGCGTGCGAGGCCGGTTGACCTTCATTGGCGTTTATAGTTGAGCGGTTCTCGAAGTGTCGCACAATTGTCCCAATTGTAGCTGCATTGCTACATTACCCAACTGTATTTACCCAGCAGCATTGCCAAAGGGCCACAATATACACTTTCTAAATGGTGCGTGCGATCAGCGTAGATTCAATCTAAACGTCTGCATTTTTGCCAAAACACCTTGAGCAAATCAGGTTTCAATTTCTGGGCGAAGTTAGTTAGCGCGCGGCTGCCGCTCGGCATAATTGTGC
>JANNNN010001141.1:0-3011 GCA_031398555.1 Planctomycetia bacterium
GGTTTGTCGGCCCACCGAAACTTCTAATTCCTGCATCGCCTGCAGCAACGCGGCCTGCGTCTTCGGTGGGGCTCGGTTGATCTCGTCGGCCAGAAGGAAGTTGGTGAACAGCGGGCCTTGATGAAACTCGATACGCCTGCGATTGGTTTCCGGGTCCTCCATGATGATGTCGGTGCCAGTGATATCCGACGGCATCAGGTCGGGTGTGAATTGGATTCGGCGATAATCCATATCGAGTGCGCGAGCGAGAGTGCGCGCCATCAGTGTCTTGCCCAAACCCGGGACACCGATCATCAGCGCGTGACCGCGACAGAGGAGTGCCACGAGCAAGCTGTCGATGACCGTGTCCTGACCCACAACCGCCTTCGCGATTTCCAGTTTCAACTTACTGCGAGCCTCACAAAGTTGCGCTACTGCCTGAGCATCGTTTTCCGTGAGGGCTAGCGATGCAGCAACCAAAGTCGTTGGAGTGGAGACCGCTTGCGCAGGGGTTGCCTGAGGTTTTCGAGCTTCATTCATGCTCTGCTCTTTTTGGGGCTGTTGGGGTCGAGAGTGGGACGGAGGTTGCCCTTGCCCGTTTGCCGTCGAGCGGCAAGGCGCGGCGGGAATGCCAAGCGGCTTTTTTCTTGCTGAGCGAAGCTGCATCCACGATGCTAACACTAAACTCCTGCTGCAAAAATACTTCAGTGCCTATACCATCGCCATTGTCCTCCAAGTGAGCGTGTTCGGTGGGAAGCCGATTGTCCGACTTGAAGCGATGATCTACTTCTTGAACTACCGCGTTGAGCAATTCCGCTACTGATAAAGTGCCGTCTTGGTCTGTGTCTAAGCCCGGCAGGGGACGTTGAACGACAGTGGCGAGCGCATGCGGAAATTCTGTTTCGTTGGATTCATCATCTGCGGCGGTGGCGGAAATAACAATCCGACCGGGGCGCGATAGCGGCTTGACGAACCAGCCGGAACTCGAATGCGTTACCCAAACGACTTGCTCACGACACCGCACATCTCCCAACCAGTTACCGAAGTCCTCCGGCGTAGGATCTTTACCCGCTAAGTGAAACCAAGCTTGGCGTCCATCGTAGTTTCCATGGCCGATCGTGATTATCCAAAGCACGTCGTCCGGCATCAGTTTCGAATTAACGTCAGTCAATGCCGCCCGCACACCCTGTGCAGTCAGGGGATCCGCCGCCGAGTTCACAGGCTTGGCGCGAGCATCATCTTGAGTCGGCTCCAGATCATGAGCGGGCAGGCGTATGACTTGCTCGGCTGGAAATCGGAGCGATTGAACAAGCCAAGTTTGGAGTTGGTTGGCGGTGTTGCGAAACGCCACTTCATGTTCTGTATCGCCAGGTAATCCGACGCAGATTACCGCCCAGCGACGTGGGTCACCTACCGCTTCCGGCTCCCCCAGTGGTTTGTCGTCACCCGCTGCGCCATCCGAGGCGCCAGTCTCTCGTCGCTGGGGATCAGGATCCTGCGCCTGACTTGCAAGTGGTAACAATGCAACCGCAGTAAACAGGGCGATCATCATTGCGTTTGAGCAGGCTGTCGACTTCGTTGCCGCTTTTTTTACCAGAAAGTGAACGGTCACGTTGTGTTCCAGATGGAAATGCACGTCGCTGAGTGTTTAGCTGAGTGTTTATTAGCAGAACTCATTCGGTAAACATACACAGCTTGTGGTCCAGGTACAACTACCGCGATCGGTTCACTTTTTGTCCATTGCCAGCTTCCCCCCGAAAGGAAGCAAGGAAGTTCTGAAAACTAGCGCCACAGCATCTCCAGCGAAGAAACTGCCCCGCACAGGGCGTGTCAAAGTTGACCAAACTTGACGAACATTAAATGCGCGGGCTTTTACCAGATCATCGATCTCAGCTTGCCGTTTTTGCATCTCTGGCTGCGTGACGTTCAGTGCAACTAAAGATTCCTAACGCTTGCTGTCCTGCAAAAGAGTTGTAGACGATTGTGTGCTGACGCACGGGCTCGGTATTTTTGCGGTGACCCCACTATTGCATGGGTCACCGACCATCATAGTCCAACGTGCTGATGGAGAAAGTAGATGCATCGTTGCCAATCAGTCTGTTGAATTCCGATACTTTCAGTACGGTTCTGCAACACACTCGCGGCGAGTTTTAGGGTGCCAAAGCGAATTGCGCTGGCACGTACTACGATTCTGCGGGGCATTCTCCCGGTTTCCCCGTGATGCAGTAGGAGAAGGTCCGCAATTTGCTTTGAACTTTCGCCGATTTTCTAATCGCAATACATTACTGCTGTGAAGTATCCATAAACCGAACGTGCCCTGTTAGAAACGCGCCAAGATTTCTTTAGTTAAAAATCTGTGCATGAGGGCGTCACGCACTGTATGCGGTGGGAAATTTGGCCTGAGCGCTCATGTCTCAAGCCGCGCCGGTTGGAAACTTAATGATATTCTGAGGCCATCGTAGGTACTGCCAATTTGCTGCTTGTGCTTGTTGCCGAGCAATGCTTAGGGTACTCGCGAGCGCTTCTCCACTGGAGACTTTGCGATGAAGTATAGTTATTTAATGCAAGGTGCGATCGTCGTAGCCGTCCTAGGGAGCATGGTGGGACAAAGCTTCGGGCAGGTCGCGACACCTCGACAAGAGCGGAGGATTGAGCGTCAAGAGCAGCGACTTAACAATCGTTCACAGTACTACAATCAGCAAGCGTGGTCTCAATTAAACCCCTGGATCACACGCAACCAAGTGCCGGCAGCAACGCGAGCCGTTCAAGCAGCAAGTGCCGCAGTGAATAATGCGACGAACGCTACAGCCGCTGCTGCCCGATATGGTTACGCGGCAGGCGCGAATGTGGGGGCGCAAACAGGCTGGTTCTACGACTACTATTCATACTCTCCGACCTATTATTCAGCTCCGTCAGCAACTGGGCCGGCATATGCGAGTGCAGTTCGCTATCAAGACACTGATGGTGACGGTATCTATGATAGCGCCGCCAGCTTTAGCGACTCATCAAAAAGTGGTAGTTTTGACGCTTAC
>JANNNN010001172.1:0-5164 GCA_031398555.1 Planctomycetia bacterium
TGATCGTCGTTAGTGGCGATCATGGCCCGCCAGGTTTCCCCCACGGCAAATGCAACTTATACGATTTCGGTGTTGGCGTTTCGTTAGCCGTGCGCTGGGGCGGAGCCAAAGGTGGCCGAGTCGTCGATGATCTAGTGAGCCTTACTGATTTAGCGCCTACGTTTCTCGAATTAGCTGGTCTGCCAATTCCAGAGCGGATGACGGGCAAGAGTTTGGTCCA
Source organism: Planctomycetia bacterium (assembly GCA_031398555.1). Taxonomy (GTDB): domain Bacteria; phylum Planctomycetota; class Planctomycetia; order Pirellulales; family Pirellulaceae; genus Aureliella. The sequence goes on from JANNNN010001172.1 coordinate 221, forward strand.
GATTCTTCAATCAGAGAAGTCGGGTCAGGTTGATCCAACTCGCACGCAGGTGTTCTTTGGCCGCGAACGCCATGTCGAAAACGCTCGGGCCGATTACACCCCCTATCCCCAAAGGGCGATTCGCACGACCGACCATTTGTACATCATCAACTTTCGACCCGATCGATGGCCACTCGGTGATCCCTACGACCTCGATAGTGACAAGCCGCCGACAGCGAAGGAGCTTACCGAAGTTACCCGAGCCTCTTTGCCAGACGAAGATGCCGGTCCGACCAAAGCCTGGCTTGTTGGTGTTCGCAGCGATCCACAATGGAAAGAGCATTTCAACTGGGTTTATGGCAAACGTCCACGCGAAGAACTTTATGATCTGAAGTCGGATCCGCACCAGACAAAGAATGTGGCGTTGGAACCAGCTTACGCAGCCATTCGCGGTGACCTGGAGAAACGATTGTTGAATGAACTCACGACAACCGGTGATCCACGCATTATCGACGATGGAAAATTTTACGAAACGCCTCCTATGGCTGGGCCAGTTAACGATACTGAAGGCACACCGCGAAAACCAAGAGCCAAGGCGAATTAAGCGACTGACCTCGCGCTGTAGCTGGTTTCGTGAGAAACCGGATGAAGCAGTGTCGCCTTTTGCTCCGCAAAAGTAGCGTTCGTAACAATACTCTTCAATTAGACTTTCACATGATCGACGCGATCGAGCGTTATGCGAAGTAAGGCCGCTTCCTCACTCCCCGCTACTTTCGCAGGAGCGAAAGGCGGCACTCATTGACTCCCCTCCGGTTTCTAACGAAACCAGCTACCACATCCAATAAGTATCTACAATGTTTAAACTTGCATGCCTTTTGATATTTGCTGCGGCAGCTACTGAGCTTCGTGCGCAGACCGCACCCTATGACGTTTTTCCAGCCGCCGAACCGCCATATTACCGCGTTCGCTACGAGGCTTTGCAGCAATCAAGCGCGTTGAGTTTCCCGGTCAACTACACGATCTGGATTCCGAAAGAGGTATCGAAACTCCGCGGCCTGATCGTGCATCAGCATGGCTGTGGCGAAGGTTCGTGCAAGTCTGGACTTACCGGAGCCTTTGATCTGCATTGGCAAGCTCTAGCCGCCAAGCATCAATGCGCCCTGTTAGCCCCAGCCTACGAGCAACCGGAGAAAGCCGACTGTCAGCTTTGGTGCGATCCACGAAACGGTTCGGACACTGCGTTTCAAAAATGCTTGGTCGATCTGGGTGCGCAAAGCGGTCATCCAGAATTAGCGACCGTACCATGGGCGCTATGGGGGCACAGCGGCGGTGGCCATTGGGCCGGTGGAATGGTACTTCTACATCCCGATCGTGTTGCCGCTGCATGGCTGCGATCAGGCGTCCCGCTGCTCGAGTCCAAGCCTGATCGGTCAACCATCAAAGCTCACACGCTGTCCGACGCAGCGCTCAAAGTGCCGGTAATGTGCAATCTTGGAACCAAGGAAGGGGTCACTGATAAAGCAAGTCGTTTTGCTGCCGTTTGGCCAGCCATCGAAACGTTTTTTAACGCAATGCGACAAAAGGGAGGCCTCGTAAGTATCGCCGTCGACCCGCTAACGGCTCACGAGTGCGGCAATCAACGCTATCTGGCAATACCGTGGCTCGACGCTTGCCTGTCAGCTCGGCTACCAAAGACGCCCGGCGAGCCCCTGCAACCGATGCCGAACGAACAAGCGTGGCTAGCGCTTCCCCTGAGTACTGAAGCCGTTCCAGCAGCGAAATTTGTCGGCGATCCACTGACAGCCGCCTGGTTGCCGAATGAAGCCATGGCTCAAGCATGGATGCAATATGTTAAGGACACTTCTGTCAGCGATGCGAGCGCGCCGCCTTCACCAACTAAACTCCAGAGGAAAGAAAACGTTTTGAGCTGGGAGTGCCAAGCGGATCTCGAAAGCGGGCTAGCTGGTTTTATCATCGAACGTGACGGCCAGTTCCTTGCTAATGTTCCTGAACGAGCCACCAACGCATTCGGTCGAACTCTTTTTCAAAATCTTCAGTACAGCGACACTCCCTCGCAGCCGTTGATCGCGATGCAGTTCACCGACACAAAGGCTGAAGCTGGAAAAAGGCACGTTTACCGTGTTACTGCAATCAACACGTCGGGTCTAAAATCGCCTTCGTGTGAAGCAACAAGCGATTGATGAGATCGTAGGATGGGGCCATTTGCCCCGTCCATCCACTGGCTCGTTGAGCCATTTTGAATTAATGAGCCACGCGTATTGAGCGCTCGGGACAATGGTCCCAAGCTACGTCTAATTCAATACTGCTTGAAGGACATGCCCATGCACGTCTGTCAATCGGCGGTTGGCGCCGTTGTGCTGAAAGGTCAACTGTTCGTGATCGATGCCGAGCAAATGCAGCACGGTGGCGTGGAAGTCATAGTTGCTAATCGGATCTCGCACCGCTTTCCAAGACCATTCGTCCGTCTCGCCAATTACGATTCCCGACCGAACACCCGCACCAGCCATCCAACCCACTGCGGCTCGACCGTTATGATCGCGTCCTTCGCTTCCTTGAGAGAATGGCATCCGACCAAACTCAGTATTCCACAACAGCAATGTATCATCGAGCAACCCGCGAGCTTTTAAATCGGCCAGCAGCGCTGCGGTAGGTTGATCGGTTGCTTGGGCCATTGGTGGCAGCTCTTTAATAATACTGCTGTGATTATCCCAATTGCCCGTCGGGCCGTTTGAGCCGCTCCAAACCTGCACTATGCGAACACCGCGCTCGATCATCCGCCTAGCAAGCAAACAGCGCCGTCCAAAATCCTCTGTGACAGAATTATCCAGTCCATAAGCACTAAGTGTTGATTGCGACTCTTGCGATAGATCAAACACCTCGGGCGCGCTTAACTGCATCTTCGCAGCTAGCTCGTAGGCGCGAATACGAGCCTCCAAGCGCGGATCGTGGTCATTGGTAGACGCATTGTCACGATTCGCCTCAGCCAACAACTCCAACCCTGCCCGTTCCGATTCACTAGTAATAAAGCTAGCGCTCGGCGGAGCATGCAACCCATGCAGCGGCTCGGCGAGATGAGCTTGAATCGCCGTTCCTTGATGCGATACCGGCAGGAAACCGGAGCTGAAGTTCCCACGCTGGTTGTAAGGCAACCCGCGCGCATCGGGCAACACAACGAACGCTGGCAAGTTCTCGTTGATCGCTCCCAATCCGTAGCTAACCCACGAACCGAAGCTTGGAAAACCCGGCAGCTGGAATCCAGTGTTCATCAAGTAACTGGCCGGACCATGAACGTTGGTCCGCGATGTCATCGACAGCAAGACAGCGATATCATCAACTTGGCGAGCTAAATGCGGTAGCAACGAACTGATCCAACGTCCACTTTCCCCATGCTGCGAAAACGAAAAAGGGGAACCAAGTACATTGCCAGGAACGCTGGTGGCCGCTTCGACTCGTTCATCGGTTGCTGGTTCAAACTTTTTCCCATGTCGTGCTTGCAGCAATGGCTTGTAATCGAAAAGATCCATCTGACTCGCGCCGCCGTTCATGAACAACTGAATAACGCGTTTCGCCCTTGCGGGGTGGTGCAAGCCGCCGTTGAGTTCCGCTCGCGGTTGCTCACCTAGAACCGAGTTGGTACGGGCCGAGCTAGTCGTGGTGCCGGCAGTAGATAAGCAGTCGTTGCCAAGCAATTGCCAGAGTGCGACTCCGCCAAGTCCACTCGCTGCGCTGTGCAATAGGTTTCTGCGTGACAACATCATTCGCCGCTCAATTAATAAACATGAACTCGTTAGTATTGAACAAAAGTCGACAAAAATTCGCGAGCCCATGTTCGTCAGCGTACTTCGTGAATTTCTCCAATTCGTTCGCATAGGGCGAACGTCCCAGTCCCAACAGTACAGCCCACTTTACACGCTCGGTGGTGGTGAATCTTTCTTTCTCCAATCGCTCGGACAGATGTTCCGCCTGCTTCAGTACCAGGGAATCGTTCCACATTGCGAGAACTTGCTGAACCGTGACACTGTTCGCTCGGGCGGGCATGAGCTGATCACCAGCTGGACAATCGAGGGCTTCCATGAACGGATCAGGCAGGGTTCGGAAGAGAAATCGATAGACGCTTCGCCGCTGCCCGGCCGGCCCATCCAGGTCAAACACTCCATAATCAATGACCGGTGTTACGTGTCGACCTGGCTTCAAGTCAAACTGGCGATCACTTGGTCCGCCCATGCGAAGATCAAGTTGGCCGGATGTTGCGAGCATGGCATCGCGAACGCACTCGGCGTCCAAACGATTGCGATGCATTCGCCACAAAAGTCTGTTATCCGTGTCGACGGCGCTGGCTTGATCCATCCGCACACTCGGCTTGCCATGAATCAAACATTCCGACGTGTGCGCGCTCTGTCGATACGATTCGCTCGTTAAGATTTTACGATGCAACGACTTGGTCGACTGTCCGGAATCCCTAAAATCAGCGGCGAGCCAATCGAGTAATTGGGGATGAGTTGGTTTGGATCCGAGCCGTCCAAAATCATTGGCAGTCTCCACAATTCCACGTCCGAAATGATGTTGCCAAATCCGATTTACGATCGACCTCCAAGCAAGCGGATTGCGGGAATCGGTCAGCCATTTAGCCAATTCAGCCCGACGATTCGATTCATGCAATCCTTCTTCAATCTGGAACCTCGCCGGCAAATCGTTTACACAAGTCAGTGCACCTGGAACAGCCAACTCTTTAGGGCCGCGAATATCACCGCGTTCAAGTCGATGAATGGGGCGCGGTCCCGGTGGCGGCTTCAGCGACCCATCCGGTTCAAAATCTGCCGCGGCAGCGTACACGAGCTTGGGTTTCGGAAGCGAACTAAGTTCTCTCAACACACTCTCACGCTCGACGTACAACGCTAACTGATAGCGTTGCTCTTCAGTCCGCAAAGGCGCCTCGACACCAAG
>JANNNN010001212.1:0-16798 GCA_031398555.1 Planctomycetia bacterium
CTTGAAAGTTGTGACCGTTCATTACTTTCGATTTTGACAAGACCGTTTCGGCAATCTCGGACCACAATTGCTCGCGGAGATCTTGGTTAAATCTGCGCTGCGATACAATCGTTTTGAGCGCCTGCCGCCGATCGGCGATTCCGCTTGCGGTGGGTGTGGACTGCCTTGTGATTTGTCTGTCAGCTCCTTTTGACATAGTTCCCTCTTGCAGCCTCTGCTCCGTGCGATCCCATGGGTTATTTAGTAAAATTCTAGTTTGTTGGTCTACAATAGCCTAGAACGTATTGACTTGCATGGCAACAGTTCGGCAATGGTTCCTCAATGGGCATGAAGTGGCGAATTTACAAATGAATCCCGTCCATCACGATCGTTTCCCCCTAAGATAAGGCTCATCGGCCAGCCCATCATGAGCAGCTGCAATCAACTGGAGGGCTTGCTGAAGTTCTTCTTCCGAAGTCGTCCAGCCGATTGAAACACGCAAGGCACGTGCCGCTTGTTGCTCGCTGATTCCCATCGCGGCGAAACTGTTCCAACGCTTTGCAGAAGGGCCGTCAATTGCAACGCCTGTCGGACCAAAGCAAATTTCCGGCAGACGCTGTTGCAACGCCTGTGCGGAAACGCTTGGTAGCTCAAAGCACAACACATGGGGCATTCGTAAAGCTCGCTCGCCATAGACCTTCAACGGCGTTCCGAGCAGGCCTTCGAGCTGATGATGAAATCGATCGCGAATTTGAGCCAGGCGATCAGCCGAGCTTCCTGCGCCGGTCATCAACAATTTTGCGGCTTGTCCCAGACCAACGATATGCGGAACATTTTCAGTTCCCGGTCTTAAACCACCTTCGTTTCCCTCGCCGAACAAAATGGGCTCAACGGCCACTCCCATTCTCACGAACAAGCCGCCAACACCCTTCGGCGCGTAAAATTTGTGTCCACTAAAGCTCAGCAGATCGACTCCGAGGCTTTCAATGTCAAATGAGAACTTGCCAACGCTCTGCGCCGCATCCGAATGAAGGATAATGTTCTCAGCCACACACATTTCGGAAACTTCGGCCAACGGTTGAATGGTACCAAACTGGTGACTCGCATGAATAACGCTGGCCAGCACGGTGCTGGGGCGAATCGCGGCCTTAAATTCTTCAAGTCGGATAACTCCGTTCGCGTCGCAGCCGATCACTGTCGCATCCCACCCGTTCAATTCTAGGTGTTCGACACACTTGCGGACCGACATGTGTTCGAGAGCGGTAGTAATCAAATGCAGTTTCTCGTTGGGCATCGCGTGCTGGAGTGCTCGTGCGGTACCAATCAGAGCCAAGTTCACTCCCTCGGTTCCGCCAGAGGTGTAAATGACTTCCGAAGGATGGCATCCGATAAGGCAAGCCACATTGCTGCGAGAATCTTCGATGGCCTCCTGCGCCGCGCGGCCGAACCAGTGAGCGCTGGACGGATGGCCGTAGAATTCGCCCAAAAACGGCAACATGCTTTCGCGGACGCTAGCAGCAATCGGAGTAGTTGAACAAAAATCGAGGAAGATGGACCGCATAGCGAGTTTCAGTCGTTCTCAATGGAGCCGTTTCGAACCAACCGTTCTATCTAAATCACTGGCCCGCTTAATTGGGTCATGATTCACAGCATGGATCAATGAAATTCGCAACGGCGGACTAGTTCGAACGATTGTAGGGGGTTTTCGCGTGGCATAAGCTTCCCGGTTGCAAATCCCTCTTGAAAGATCCTGGACAATAGCTATGCTTCGTATAGTTCTTGGGAGTGTGGCGGAACTGGCAGACGCGCTAGACTTAGGATCTAGTACCGTAAGGTGTGCAGGTTCAATTCCTGTCACTCCCACTTTTCTAACTGAAGTTGATGCTATGTTGTCATCTTCCTCAACGTCGAATTGGGGCAATAACAACCGCCAGCCCCATTGTGACTCCACTTGCCTTAGCCGCCATGGCAGTCGGTGGTTACATGTTTGTCCTCTACGTCTTTAAAATTCTCAATAGACGATCTACGGACGACTGCGACCGGTAGCAATCGATTGTTTAAGCTGCGCTTGCAAGTCGGCTACGATTTGAGGATGTTCCAAAGCCAAGTTCGTCGTCTCACCGGGATCGTGCTCTAGGTCGAATAACTGTCCGGCCGCTTCGGGGGCAGCGTCTGGCAAAAAGTAGGGTCTGAGCTCGGCGTTGGTCTCGTAGTTGTTTCCGCCGGAACCCTTGTGAGCCAAATACTTCCATTTGCCACGGCGGATAGCCAGATCACGCGCCCCCGCAAAGCCTTGCTGCAACAAATAAGGACGAATCGGCGCCGTGTCATCGCCAAGCAAGGTCGGTAGCAAACTAAAGCTGTCTTCGGCGGTGTTGCTGGTTACTTTTACGTCGAGCATCGCTGCGGCTGTCATGAAGATATCGCACAGCGATGTGATCTGAGCAGAGGTCGAACCAGTCGCGACGTTGCCGGGCCACCGCACGATAAATGGAACTCGGTGTCCGCCTTCCCAATTGTCGCGTTTCACTCCGCGCCACGGCCTCGCCCCATCGTGTTTGTGATCGCGGCGCATACGTACGACCGATGTGACCTCAGGGCCATTATCGCTGGTAACGATCACCAATGTGTTATCGGCCACGCCTAACTCTTCGAGCGTCTTCATCAATTCGCCGACGACATAGTCGAATTCAAATATGAAATCGCCATGCGGTCCCGATTGCGTCTTACCGCGAAAGTCCTTACCAGGAAACGATGGAAGGTGAACTGCTTGGGCCGCGTGGTAAAGAAAGAAAGGCTTGTCCGGTGTTTCCTTAACGTGCTTGTGTAGAAACTGCTGACTCTTCGCCAGAAACTTCATATCAACTTCCTCCATGTCGAAATCGGGAGCCTGCCAGCCAACTCGGTTGTCATTTGCGTAGGGATGTTTGGGCAGTCCTGCCTTGTCGAGCAAGGCGGTCGGCGGCACAGGAATGCGGTTCCCTTCGATGAAGGCATATAACCAATCGGTAGTCGGGCAACACGCTGTCCCGAAGAATTGATCAAAGCCACAATCGAGCGGACCGCCATCAATGCGTCGCGAGTAGTCAATCAACTTTACCGATTCAACATCGCCTTTGTGAATCGGCTGGCCCGCCTTGTCGTAGAAAGTTAGTCCGATATGCCATTTGCCAAAGCAGGCTGTCGAGTAGCCATGCTCGCGGAGCATCTTGGGCAAAGTCATTCGATTCGGGGCGATCAATGACGGCCCACCCGCACCCGTGAACACTCGGCCGCCATTGGGGACTCGAAATGCCATTTGGCCAGTCATCAGACTGTATCGAGTTGGAGTGCAAACCGTGCATGGACTATGCGCATCGGTGAATCGCATGCCTTCGGTTGCTAACCGATCAAGGCTTGGCGTCGGAATACGAGAATTCGGGTTGTAGCAGCCCACATCTCCATAACCTAAGTCATCGGCCAGGATCAGAACGATGTTCGGCTTAGAGAGCAGTGCGTCAGCCGATGCGGGGACCTTCTCGCCAGGCATTCCGCAAGCGTAGGATGCAATGCATAGGAACAGAAAAGAAGTGAGAAGGTGGTTACGTACAAGTTTGAGGCGCATCAAGCAGCCCTCCGTAAACATATTTGTTATGTGAAACCATGTACCGGGAGACGAGGCTCCTGCCGAGCGAGTCTCCACAGTCCATTCGACTTTTTTAGCCGCACTTGCGGACTTAACGGAACCACGTCAGACCGCCCAAGTAAAGCTAACCGTAATGCCGTCGAGAAATCAATTCTTTTTCCCAGGAGCATCAGTCCGTAGAGGTTTTGCTTCGGCAGGGGCATTGGATGGCAGTTCAGGTACCAGCTTTGGATCGTACTTCGCCCCAGCGGAAACTTGAATCACGGTCATCCGAACTTTGGTAGGGAAGAACTTTGCGAAGTCAGCCCGCTTGTGCGCATGCCCAGAGCCGCCGCTATTGTCTTTAATCACTAAGTCCATCTGCTTGATCCCTTCGGTCCAAATGATTGACTCGTTCTCCCAAAAGGACCTCATCGAAATGTCCTTCTCATAGACGCCGGCCTTGGTGTAGACGTCGGTTCCGATGCAACCGTAACCGTTTTTTTGGCCCTTGTTGGGGATGTAGCAAATACTCCAAGTCGTCGGTTCCTCACCGGCTGGCTTTTCCAGAATTTCCAGTCGTACGTGAACCGTTCCGTTGCGATAGTCGACCGGAGTCGTCCAGTCTTTGGGACGGTCCTGATTGATCAACTTGTCCTTCACATAAAAGTGCGACTTACTTGGCTTGGAGTTGTCGGCGTCGTCCTTTGTATACTTAAACGTCACATCGAACAGCACGAACTGCTCCGCGCGACAATGCTCAGCAACTAGACTTAGAACTATCAAGGAAAACAATGGCAAGAATTGCTTCGAACTGGTCATCAGATCGCTCCAAATATGGAAATTAAGGTCGGTACTTTTGTCCTGAAATTTTGTGCCCCGCTAAAATTAAGGCAAAATCGCTCATCATCGACGAAGCTTCCGTATCACGGCTATCGCGCCCGTTGCATCGGACCAACTTAGTTTACTCTGGCCTGCGTGACGTTCGTGGTAGGTAATCGGCGTCTCGCGCAACGTCGCACCCCGCCGGTGAAGCGCAACGAGAATTTCTTCTAGGAATCCATAGCCATTGCAGGTCAGCCGCTCGATCTGCAATTCCCGCAATTTACTTACGCGATAGCACCGATAAGATCCGCTGCAATCTCGTACAGGCAATTGCAATACGCGGGCCGCGTAGCGATTCAAACTCCGGCTGAGGATTTTGCGAATAAACGAAAGCCCCTCTGTCCCACCACCTGCGATATATCGCGAGCCGATTACTACGTCAACATGCTCCTCCCGAGCGATATTTAGAAACTCGGGTACTTTAGCCGGATCGTGGCTTAAGTCGACATCCAGGTTGACCAAATAATCATAGTCACGTTCCAGACACCATCGAATCGCGTCACGAAGAGCGGAACCAAGACCAAGTTTGCCGCTGCGGACTAGCACATTGATTTGTCCTGACCTACTTGCTTCGGTAGCAGCCCATTGGCCGGTCCCATCCGGCGAATTATCATCGACCACCAGCACGTCGCAGGCGGGTGCGACCTGCTTCAAAATCGCTATGACGAGCGGCAGATTCGCCATCTCATCGTACGTACACAACACGACCAATGCACGTCCAGTACTCGACTTAGAGTTGCTCGTTGCGGAATCGCTCGATTGAATACGATTTGGGCTTTCATCCATTAACTGCGACTAGCCTTTGACCACAATGTTGACCAAACGGCCAGGAACAACGATAACTTTTACGATTTGCTTATCGGCTAACCATTCGAGAATTCGAGGATCCGATTGAGCGATGCTTTCAAGGTCGGCTTGCGATGCCTCGGCTGGAACCGTAACGCGGCCGCGAACTTTGCCGTTTACTTGAATCGGTATTTCGATCTCTGCGGTCTTGATTAACGCTTCGTCAAACGCCGGCCACGGCTGGTAAGCAAGCGAATCGCGATTGCCCATTAATTGCCACAATTCTTCAGCCATGTGCGGCGCATACGGAGCAAGCAATAAAACAAAGTCGCTCATCGCTGCCCGAGGCCGAACATCTTCCTTAGTGAAAAAGTTGACAAATTCCATCATCCGGGCGATCGCCGTGTTGAAGCTCATCGCTGCGGTGTCGCGAGTCACCGCAGCAATAGTTCGGTGCAACGTTCTGTTCTGCTCCTCAGTCGGCTCCACAGCGCGAACGTTTTCTACCAGCACAGTATCATCCGACCGAAAATCTACGATCATCCGCCACGCGCGATCGAGAAAATTCTTTACGCCGCTTACACCATCCATGCTCCAAGGCTTCGTCGCTTCCAGTGGTCCCATGAACATTTCGTACAAACGCAATGAGTCTGCCCCGAACTCCTTGACGACTTCATCTGGATTCACAACATTCCCGCGGCTCTTCGACATCTTATGAGCTCGACTCTCGATCCGAATCGACTCATCCGAGACCAGCACAAACGTATCGCCGCGTTTGACGACATCGTTTTTAGGTACGACGACCGCGGTGACAACATCGCCAGTACCATGTTCGATCATCGACCCGTCTTCTTGGCTGACCACCTTGGCAGGGTTGATCCAACGCTCGCCGCATTTATAACCGGTGTATTCGACTTCGCCCAGAATCATTCCTTGATTGACCAGTTTGTGAAACGGCTCTTTCGTCGATACGTAACCCCGGTCATACAAAACCTTGTGCCAGAAGCGCGAATATAGCAAGTGCAACACCGCGTGCTCAGCGCCACCCACGTACAAATCGATCGGCATCCACGCCTTTTCCTTGACTGGATCACAGAAGACTTGTGCATTGCGTGGATCGATGAACCGCAAGTAATACCAGCACGAACCAGCCCACTGAGGCATCGTGTTCGTCTCGCGTCGATAGCGTTTTCCATCGAGTTCCACGTACAGCCACTCGTCCGGCGACTTTCCAAGTGGTGGTTCAGGTCGCCCGTGCGGTTTGTAATCTTCCAAATGTGGAAGGTTGACCGGCAAGTCTTTCACGTCGACCGCGCGGATTGCTCCAGTTGGTTTACCCGCCGCGTCCAGTTCGTGAAGAATCGGAAACGGCTCGCCCCAAAAACGTTGGCGACTGAACAACCAATCGCGCAGCTTGTAATTCACTGCCTCACGACCGACGCCTGCCGTCGACAGTTTTTTTGTGATCTGTGCCTTCACCTCGACAGTGGCCATACCATTGTACGCCCCGGAGTTGATCGCTGTGCCGAGACCAATAAAGCACTGCTTCCCCGCAAGCACCGCCTCAGCATCCACTTCCGTTGAACCCGCTGGATCAACTACTGCAACGACGGGCAAGTCGAACTGCTGAGCGAACTCGAAATCGCGCTCATCATGAGCCGGTACCGCCATGATGGCACCGGTACCATAAGTCGCCAACACGTAGTCAGCGATCCAAATCGGCACGGGATTTTCCGTTACGGGATTGATGGCAAAGGAACCGCTAAAGACGCCGGTCTTTTTCTTGTCTCCCTCAGTTCGTTCGCGGTCACTCTTAAATGAAGCAGCGGTGCGATATTTTTCGACTGCCTCTTTTTGCGCAGCTGTTGTCAGTGCCAGAACAAGTGGATGCTCCGGAGAAATTACCATATATGTCGCGCCGAACAGCGTATCTGGCCGAGTAGTATAAATCCGCAGCGCATCTGCCCCTGCGACCCGTAGAAAGCCACTTTTTGCTCGCGCAGCCTGCCAAGCGGCGTAACAGCTTGCATCACCCAAATAAAAATCGACTTCAGCACCGGTACTACGTCCGATCCATTCGCTTTGCAATTTCTTGATACCCGGCGACCAGTCTAAACCGTCCAGGTCGGATATCAATCGATCTGCGTAAGAAGTGATTCGCAGCATCCACTGACGCAGCGGTATGCGTTGCACTGGATGCGAACCGCGCTCGCTTTTGCCATCGATCACTTCTTCGTTCGACAAAACGGTGCCGAGAGCTGGACACCAATTCACCAGCGCATCGTCTTGATAGGCCAACCGATTTTCGTCGCGATAGGCTGCCACGGCAACATCGCCCTTGGCCCTGACATCCGCGGGGACGGGTAACTCCGCAATCGGCCGCCCTGTTTGGCTATCTGGGTCGAACCAGGTATCGAACAGCAGCAAGAAAATCCACTGCGTCCAACGAAAGTACTCAACATCGGTCGTTGCCAGCACGCGGTCCCAGTCGTAACTAAATCCCAGCATCTTCAGCTGCCGAGTGAACTCAGCGATGTTGTTCTCCGTCGACACTCGCGGCGGCACATTGGTCTTGATGGCGTGTTCTTCGGCTGGCAATCCAAAGGCATCAAAACCCATCGGATGCAGCACCGTTTTGCCTTGCATCCGCGCGAATCGACAAACTATATCCGTGGCGGTGTAGCCTTCCGGATGCCCCACATGCAATCCCGATCCGCTCGGATAAGGAAACATGTCGAGCACATAGAGTTTTTCGCCGGTTGGCATCGCTGGTGTTCGAAATGTCTTATGCTCAGCCCAAAAGTTTTGCCATTTGGGTTCAATTTCAGCCGGGTTGTATCGCGACATAGCACTCTTTATCCAAGTTCAGCGAAACCGAGCGTAACCGCCAGTTCGCCGCCACCAGTTCTATCCATTTTCAAACGAAAGGGTTTACACCGAAATCCCATTTTTCGCAACGCCACCCCCTGTGCGCAGCACGCTCGCGCGCCGCATTTTTGTTGCTTCGGATGAAAACTTAAATGGCGGGCAAACTTCGCCGCCTTATTTCAGTTGGTCGAGTTATGTCGACAAACCAAGGAGCGCTCAGCCATTCGGGCTACCTTAAGTCCTACTCACTTTTCAACAGCACTCCGTCTTGACTGGTTGTGAACGTAAAGAGGCTTAATCAAGATCATCTTTAACTGGGCTTTCCAAATACTGACTAACGCGGGAAAATTCGACCAGCTCGGAAAAAATTCACACTGTGGAAGGAATTTGTCTTGCGTAGGCGACTTGGCGATTGGTTCGGTTTTAGTTCGGCAGATGCGGAAAAAGTGGCGACTCGCGGCGATGGGCCGTCGGGGAGCCTGCCGCTGACTGACGAGATGTTGCGGAATTGGCCCAGCGGTGATCTGTTTGGACTGACACAAAATGCAGGAATGGGTTGGGACCCCAACATGATGGCTGGTCCGCAATTCGTGGTGCTGAGCACGATGGGCGGGATGCGAGCCGAGAACGGCCAACCCCTCGCACTTGGATACCACACAGGTCACTGGGAAGTTGGATTGCAAGTCCGCGCGGCGGCTGAGACGATCACTGCGGGCGGTGGAATTCCATACGCGGTCTATGTTAGCGATCCGTGCGATGGTCGTTCGCAGGGAACGACCGGCATGTTCGATTCGCTGCCGTATCGCAACGATGCCGCCATAGTAATGCGACGATTGATTCGATCACTTCCAACGCGACAAGGTGTGCTATGTGTTGCAACTTGCGATAAGGGTTTGCCCGCGGCGATGATTGCGCTCGCTGGTTGTAGTGACCTGCCGGGGATCATTGTGCCCGGCGGCGTGACGTTGCCGCCGACTTCCGGTGAAGATACGGCTAAAGTGCAAACGATCGGAGCCCGTTACGCGCATGGGGAGATCACTTTGGAGGAAGCTTCAGAAGCAGGTTGCCGGGCGTGTGGAAGTCCTGGTGGTGGTTGCCAATTCTTGGGAACAGCCGCAACCAGCCAAGTCGTGGCTGAAGCACTCGGATTGACCGTTCCTCACGCCGCACTCGCCCCCAGCGGTCAAAGCGTTTGGCTAGATATGGCTCGCTACTCCGCTGAATCGCTGATGGAATTGGCGCGGAGGAAAATCAAACTGAGCGATATCCTCACGCAGAAATCGCTCTCAAACGCCATCGCTGTGCATGCTGCTTGCGGTGGTTCAACCAATTTGCTGCTCCATATTCCAGCCATCGCACACGCTGCCGGCTTGAAGCGACCGACGGTAGAAGATTGGAGCGAAGTGAATCGTCGCGTTGCGCGCTTTGTCGATGTTCTCCCGAACGGGCCCCAGAATCATCCAACCGTTCAGTTGTATCTCGCCGGCGGTGTGCCTGAGATAATGTTGCACCTGCGGGAACTCGATGCAGTTGATTGTTCTTGCATGACCGTTATCGGCAAGACCTGGAATGAGATTCTGGACGAGTGGAAAACGAGCGAGCGGCGTTCGGCGATGCGCCAATTGCTGCGCGACCGCGATGGCATCGACCCAGATAATGTTATTATTCCACCCAAAGTTGCCAAACAACGCGGTCTGACGAGCACCGTTGTGTTTCCCGTCGGCAACTTGTGCCCCGAAGGGTCGGTCATCAAAGCCACTTCGATTGATTCCTCAGTGATCGACGCCGACGGAGTTTACCGACACACTGGTCCAGCCAAAGTCTTTACGTCAGAGCACGCTGCGATCCTAGCGATCAAAGGCCAATCGAATCGAAAAGTCGAAGCGGGCGATGTGTTGGTTCTCATCGGTTGCGGTCCACTCGGAACCGGCATGGAGGAAACGTATCAATTGACGTCAGCCCTGAAGTTTATTAAGTGGGGCAAACACGTTGCGATCGTCACTGACGCAAGGTTCTCGGGAGTAAGCACTGGCGCATGCATCGGACACGCTGGTCCTGAAGCACTGGCCGGAGGTCCGCTTGGTAAGGTTCAGGATGGTGACACGATTGAGATCATCGTTGACCGCAATCAACTCAGCGGTTCGGTGAATCTGATTGCCGCGGGTGGCAAGACACTAACTATATTGCAAGCAACTGAGTTGCTTAAACAGCGCGGTGTTCATGCGGAACTAAAGGCCGATCATCGTTTGCCAGATGACACCCGCCTCTGGGCCGCGCTGCAGCAGATCGGCGGCGGTACATGGGGCGGTTGTGTTTACGATGTCGATGAAATTCTGAAAGTCATCGAACGCGGGCGGCAAAAATAGCCAAAGCCAATCCCGCAGGTTTAGCCTGCGGATCGTTCGGTTTCTTACTAATGCGCCTACCCACTAAGCTCACCGACCTGGATTGGCGCGTTCGATAGCTTCCACACGCTTGCGGAGATCCTTTAGGTCTAAGGCAAGCCGA
This sequence comes from Planctomycetia bacterium, assembly GCA_031398555.1. Lineage (GTDB taxonomy): Bacteria > Planctomycetota > Planctomycetia > Pirellulales > Pirellulaceae > Aureliella. The sequence continues at coordinate 10,631 of JANNNN010001212.1, forward strand.
ACGGCGAGCCCTCTTAATTCCTTCTCGCTTATTTGGTCGACGATGTCTCGGGCGCTCACGCCTTGTTCTTCCATACGTGCAAGCGGATTCGGAATGGCTCGCATGGTTTCTAGTTCCTTTTCGCCTTCAGCAATCCGTTTTTGCACTTCGGCAAGTTTGGGGTGATTGGGTCCCATTGCCGCTTCGGCATCCTTCAAACGCGCCATCTCCAGATCGAGCTTGGTCTCGCGATCCATCAAATATGCTTCCGCTGGCAAGATACCCTTGCGACCACTAGATTGACGCCCCGTCTGAGCCAATCCCAGCCCGACGAATGTCACGGCTGAAACGCTCACGCACAACGCAATGGTCTTCCACATAATGATTCCTCGGATAGGGTGAACGTTTGAAAAATAATTGGAAGCCCGCGCTCGGCGAACATCAACCGGAAATTATAAGCGTTTTCACGTTCTAGGTCATCGCTTGAAGATTTTCAAAGTTGCCCAAAGGAGACTGTTGACTAGAGCTAACGAAAATACGAACCAAAGGGCAATAATGGCGGCATTGAATTCGTAACTGCGGCGTGCGTAATTCGCGGGGACACCAACGATGACTCCATCGAATTCGGTAGTTACTGCGTAATGCCTTTGAAGATAAATGTAAATTGACGCCCACAGCAGCATGACAACAGCGGTGGAATAGATGTAATACACCCGATTGCTGGTCGCTACCGGATCAACCGGTATTCGAACTGGCGTGTAGGGATCGTCACTTTTCATTTGAGCTTCACTATCCGTCGACTATATCTATATCGTATCCCTTTTAGAACTAACCAGACGGAGACGTTAGCAAAGGTGATTAAAACGAAAATCAAGAACAGGAAGCCTTGTTCGAACCGCAGCCTGTTACTGCTTTTCAGATACATCAACCAGCCTGCGCCAACAAGCATAATGACGGCGATCGTGGCGAAGTAAATGGGCCAATCTACTTTGGTACGTAGACGAGGAAGCGGTTGGGTAGACAAGGCAACAGGCGCGTATGGATTCTCTGGGCTCATGTTGACAATCCAAAACTGTTAGCGTCTATGAACCCGCTACGTTCAGTAAAACGGTCGCATCCGGCAGATGCGACCCACGTAAACCGATGCAACCCACTTAAACGCCACGCTAGCTCCGGCTCAATATTCAATCAAGCTGAACGTTTTGTGTGGCTTCAAGCGCTGTTCACCGCAAAGGCCTTTTAGGTGAATACAAAAAGCGCACTCGACAATGGTCACTGAGAAATTGCTTAGCAACTTGACACACGCTTCTACGGTCCCACCGGTAGCGAGTAGGTCGTCGACGACGAGCACGCGTTGGCCGCTAGTGAGTGCGTCGGTGTGCATTTCCAGTGTGTCGCTGCCGTACTCGAGGTCGTAAGAGTAGCTGTGGGTTTGGTAGGGGAGTTTGCCGGGTTTGCGAACCGGGACGAAAGCAGCGTTCAATTTCAAAGCTAGAGGAGCGGCAAAAATGAATCCTCGCGACTCGGCGGCCACGATGCTGTCGATTCTTTGATCAGCGTACCGTTCGGCAAATTGGTCGATTGCGGCTTGGAAAGCCACGGGTGAGGCGAGGAGAGGTGTGATGTCGCGAAAAAGGATTCCAGGCTTTGGGAAATCCGGTATTTCGCGAATGTATTTTTGTAGATCTATGGCGGTCATTGATTGGCTCTCGAGGTATTCAAAAGAAAACGCGAGCCAACAGGTTACCAAGAACCGCTAAGGAAGGACAGACTTCTCAAAGCTTGACCAGATGCCTTGGACGGCTCGGCTGACTTTGGGCGCTGTACCCACTTGGTCGCCAATCCCGGGCAAACAGAAACAAGCTAACAAAAAGGCGATCATCAGACCGAGGAGAAAAGTTGGATCTTGCTGCAAACTGAACATTGAGCCGAACGAAAATTGAAATCCGCTTGGCATTTTAATCCGTGTCAGATCCCGAATACGCTTTACACCTATATTGGTGAACTCAGAGCAATCTGCAAACTCACCTTCCGTAATAACCTCCGACAATTCGCTCGCAAACGCGAGACGGCACGAGCGCTTACTGCGGATCCGACCCAGGATCGAATTGGGAACGCGAATCGTGTAACCGTCGCGCGACGCGTCTAAAACACTAACTGCATACGATTTCGAGCCAACTCGCAGCTCGGCAGCTGAGTTCTCAGCGGCAATAGCGCACTTGTAAGCAGATTGTCGGTCTAGTTCGTGAGTCATCGTACGATCTCCGCGACTGGGCGAGAAGCAGATGGGGTATCGGAACGCGTGTGGAGAATCTCCAACAAAAGCTAGGATATCGACCCCAGTCAGGCGGAGTGGTGACGAGCATATTGCTTAACTAAGTCACTTCAAATGGAAAATATCGCTTGAGTTTAACGATCGGAGCGATTTTCCGGTCTCCGGTTTTTTTTCGTTAGCGCGTGCTGGACGGCATTGGTAACCGAGCGGGCGTATGCCAATCGGCCACACTTGTGAACCTAGTCAAACTTTAGCGATCACAGACGACCTGCGGACTGCGTGGAGGCTATCGCTTGTTCCGTACGAACTACATGTGCAGGTTGTACCTGACGATGTAACCGAGGCAGGCAGCGCGTCTAGTTTGTTTATAGGGTCGTCGAATGTTCAAAGAAAATCGGCAGCAATTAGCTATCAACTGGGTCAGATGCCAGTTCCTAGTCGTTTTTGCCTGCTCGATTTCCTGCTGTCTACCCTTATCCGGACAAGTACCAGAAAGTGGTTCAGCCGAACTGCGACAGTGGACGCGGGACAACGGCCAGCAGTTTTTACCGCTCAGCTGCCCCGCTCAACCGATGATCCGCCCGAACGCGCAGGCCGTGAATCCGTTTCAACTACCGACAGCTGAATTGCCATCGTTCCTGAACGAGCAGGCTCGATTGCGACATTTTTTAACTTCCGGAAAACAAGATTTGCTCTCAGCTGACAGCCCGGCTGCAGGCGACAGTGACTTGCTCAATATAGGGCCGACGAAGCGAGACTCTTCGCCGCTCGAAGGGATGGGGCCAGCCAGTAGCGGAGCCAATTTGCCAGGCGCGAACCACGGCTCCGACAAACCGCTACGCGTTGGAATTAAGCCTGGCGAAGATCCCCATGCAGAAGCTTTTGCGGCAGACTGCTATCCGGCAGCCAGTACGTGTGCGAAGTGCCATCAAAAAATTTATGACGAATGGCGAGTCAGTTCGCATGCTTATGCGACCATCTCACCCATGTTTCAAAAATTTGAACAGAAGATCAACACGCTGGCGAGCGGAACGATCGGAACGTTTTGCATTCGTTGTCATGCACCCGTTGCGGTCCAATTGGATTTCCCTCGCTATGGTTCCTATGCAGATGCTCCCCCAATCATCCGCGAAGGAATCACATGTGTCGCGTGCCATCGCGTAAAAGAAATTTATGGAAAAAGCAACGGCGAAAGACGCATTGAACCAGGCGACGCGACACAACCGGTCTACGGTCCGTTTGATGGCGACGGAGTTGCGAAAGCGATCGCGGACAAAGACAACTTGAAGATTAAGCTCGACCCCAAAGACAAAAAGCCGGGCCAGGTCATCCATCAAACTGCGATTCAGTTCGAGCAGATTTCGCACAGTTCTTTTTGCACTTCATGTCATCAAGTTTCTGTTTATCCCGGCATTGCACTCGAAGTGGTTTGGGCTCAGTATCGTGCTAGCCCGGCATGCAAGAAAGGGGTCAGTTGTCAAGACTGCCACATGGGACTGGTGCCTGGCAAAGCGCTTGGTTACTCTGTTGGCGCCGGGGCTGAGGTGAATGGAAAGTCTGTCGATAACAATCGCAGACACTCAAGCCATCTCTTTTACGGCCCTGGTCAATCGATCGCCCATCCGGGTTTGTTTCCTCATAACGAGAAAGCCTTGCGATGGAATCTCGACCAGTGGCTATCGTTCGACTGGCGAGCCGGCTGGGGAACAACTGAGTTTGAAAAGGCAGTTTCGGACAAGCTAGTGCAAGTCAACTTTCCAGAGGCTTGGACAACGGTCGACGAACGTAAAGATGCTCGTAAAGTACTCGACGAGAATGCAAAACTGCTCGACGTTAAACGGGCGTCGTCCGCCGCCGTGATGTCCGCTGCAGTCCATGTCGATGGTCCATTTTTTAATGAACCGCCGCGCGTCGGACAGGCTTTGCCGTTCCACTATGTCGTCAACAACACCAGCGACGGACATAACCTACCCACCGGTTCGCTTGGAGCCCAGCCTCAATTGTGGCTGAACGTTGTGTTGACCGGACCAGATGGTCGTTGGCTATGGGAGTCCGGTCAGTTGGATGCTAACGGTGATTTGTGCGATTTAAACTCGGAGCTGGTCAACAGTGGTCGGATACGAGCCGATCATCAATTGTTTAATTTGCAGACCAAGTTTTTGATTACTGGAGTAAAAGGGACTGACCGCGAATTGTGTTTGCCTATCAACATCGACACCGACCCGCTGCCATTCATTCGCCCTGGCGCGCAGCCGATCACCGTGTTGAATCATCCGCCGACGATTCGAATGGAAGCCCACTCCATCCCGCCGCTCGGCACACGCAAGGCAAAGTACCGCGTTCCGGCTGACTTGATTCAGCAACCAGGCTCCTATCGATTAAGCGTTCGGATGCGAAGCCGCATGGAACCGTTGTACTTTATGCGATTCTGCGACGCGACGCCTGAGATGCAACGCCGGATGCTAGAGCAAACGCTCGACATCGCGCAGCACTCGATCGCATTTGAAGTTCGTTAGTGGGTAAGCATCCTGATTGTTAGGAACCCTCAATTGTTCACGTTACAAAATGGAAACTGAAGAAAGCCAAAGTGCTCCAGCGAGTTAACAGGCCGATTCAATTGGTGAATCGAAATTCAACATTTCTACAAAGAGTCACAAGTCTCTTGGTCCTGATGGCGGCTTTCGTCATTTCGCAGGCAACTGCGCAAACGAAAAGTATTGCTCTAGTTGAAACTGCCCCGATCGCTAACCCAGTTTACGCGCCAATCGCCGAGCTAGTTGACGCGCCAGCTACAAGACTCCCTGCCGAAAGTCCAGCCAGAGAATCATCCACCAAGCAGTTCATAAAGCAGCCCACCAAGTTGTGGGCACCTGACAAACTGCCTGCGACAGTAATCCTGGGTTTGCCGACAACTTCACCGACGTCACCGTCAAGCGTATTCCAGTTGGTTAGCGATCCAGAAGCGCCACGGAAACCTTTGCTTGCCGACTTGGCTTTGCCTCAAGTTCCTTCAGACGGACCGCCAAGTAAAGCAGCGCTAGGTGAACTTGCTGTCCCTGACGACTTACCGGCGACTCGTCCAACTTCAGAATCTCCGACCGATATTACTACAGACTCTGGTGCAAACACTCATTCTCCCCAGGATTCGTCTGCCAAGCCGGATACGGAGAACAAATCGACGATGCCCTCTTTTTTCTTCCCGCCACGGCAGGCAGTTCAGTTCGATTGCAACGGGCGCGAGATACCGTATGCCGGGAATGACTTCTCGGTACTGCCCATGCCGCCGCTACCGGTCGACCCGTATGGTGATGCGATGGTGTATCGTGGCAAGACGCCAGTTATGACTCAGCGGCCCTGGGTAGAATGGGGACGACCCCACTATACCGGCGGAACTTATCCACCTGCAAGTTCGTTTTTCTTCGGTGAAACGAACCTGCTCATGCCGCATTTTTATGTATATGGCGACTACCTAACGGGCGTCGGCGTCAACCAGAATCAAAAAGGGGCAGCGCGGAGTTGGGCTCATCGATTGAATCTCGATATGGATCTGCAGTTTACCGCGACCGAACGACTTCACGCTTTTATGGGGCCGCTTGACCGAGCTAACGATGTAACGCGACTGGATTTCAGTGACAGCAATGACATCCAGTTCATTGATAGAACTGACATACGGCTGGACACATTATTCTTTGAAGGGGACGTCGGTTCAATTTTGGGTGGTCGCGAAGGAACGTATTCGCCGTTCGACTTGCCATTCGCAGTGGGTTTTATGCCAATGGTCTTTCAGAACGGAATTTGGATGGAAGACGCTATGATCGGCGCTGCCTGCGCAATCCCGACCCAGCACAGTTCGGTACTCGATTGGCCAAACTACGAAGTGTCGCTGTTTGCACTCACCGATCAAGTAACGACGG
>JANNNN010001223.1:0-7175 GCA_031398555.1 Planctomycetia bacterium
AGTCGGAATACTGTGCTTTATCTCGGTCCAGTCTGTCATCCCGCAGTTTGCGATGGCGCAAGAGGTAACTTGGAAATCGTTGTCGATTTTTCCAACGGATATCAAGCTGAACACTGCGGCGGACTACCAAAATGTGATCGCAGTCGCGTCGCGATCCGACGGCATTACCTCGGATGTTACCGACAAAGTCCAGTGGAAGTTGGAGAACGAAGCACTGGTGAAATTTGAGGGCTTTCGGCTGACCCCGATCACGGACGGCCAGTCCAAACTGCTCGCAACTTGGGAAGGGATGTCCGCCGAAGCAGCCATGACGGTAGTGGAAGCCACCAAGCCACGCGACATTAGCTTCCACCTCGATGTGATGCCAGTCATCACCCGTTCTGGATGCAATACAGGCTCGTGTCACGGGGCAGGACGCGGCAAAGATGGTTTTCGATTATCGCTGTTTGGTTTCGATCCCGTGGGTGATTTTCAGCGCATCACGCGAGAAATCGGCGTCCGCCGCATCAACCTTGCAATCCCTGAACAGAGTTTGATTTTACTGAAGTCGATTGGCAGCGTGCCACACTCCGGCGGAAAACGTATGGAGCCTGGAAGCGAGCACGAGAAAACACTTTTGACATGGCTTAAAGCCAACGCGCCGATTGACGTAGTCGCTCCCCCGATTTGTACCAAAGTGGAACTCTTCCCGGCGCAAGTTGTGCTTGAAGGCGAAGGGGCGACACAAAGGCTAGTCGCCGTTGCGCATTACAGCGATGGAACGACCCGCGATGTAACTTCCCTTGCCGCGTTCACAACCAACAATGAACGAACCGCTGCAGTGACAAACCTCGGCGCGGTAACTGCTGGCGCGCGGGGTGAAGCGTTCGTTATGGCTCGATTTGATACGCACACCGTTGGTACTCAGGTTCTTGCGCTCCCAGCCGGACTACAATACACTGCACCGGAGAGTACAGGGAATTACATCGATCAATTGGTCGGCGAGAAACTAAAAAAACTCCGAATTCTTCCAAGCGGCAAGTGCAGCGACGAAGAGTTCCTGCGGCGAGTGACGATCGATATCGTCGGCCTGCTTCCTACGCCTGAAGAGTTCGAAGCCTTCGTTGCCGATACGGCTAGTGATAAACGTACACGGATAATCGAATCACTGCTCGACCGCAAAGAGTTCAGTGAAATCTGGGCCATGAAGTGGTCGCAATTGCTGCTCATCAAAAGCGACAACCAAGTCAGTTACAAAGCCGCCTTCCAGTACTCAAGTTGGTTGACGAATCAGATTGCGGCGAACGTGCCCATCGACCAAATTGTGCGTCAGCTGGTCGCCAGCAATGGCGGTGTTTTCGAACAACCCGCGACGAACTTTTATCAAGTCGAACGCGACACGCTTAAGACTTCTGAAAATGTCGCCCAAGTCTTCATGGGCATCAGAACCCAATGCGCTCAGTGCCACAATCATCCATTCGATCGCTGGACGATGAACGATTACTACGGTTTTGCGTCGTTCTTTTCACAGATCGGTCGCAAAAATGGCGAAGACTATCGCGAAATCATCGTTTTTGACCGCCAAGGTGGTGAAGTCAATCATCCTGTAACCGGCAAACCGCAACCGCCAACTTTCCTCGGTGGACCAGCCCCTGCAATCAATGGTAAGGATCGACGCGAAGTTTTAGCGTCGTGGATTACCAGTCCCGACAATCCGTTCTTTGCAACCAGTATTGCTAACCGCGTATGGGCCCATTTCTTCGGCATGGGAATCGTTAATCCAGTCGATGATATTCGAGTCAGCAATCCGGCCAGCAACCCCGAGTTGTTCAGTGAACTCGGTCGACGATTGACCGATTACAAGTTCGACTTGAAGCAGCTTGTTCGCGATATTTGTAACTCTGAGACCTATCAGAGGACTACTGAAACGAACGCGACCAACAAAGGCGATACGCGAAATTTTGCGTTCTCGCATGTTCGCCGTGTGCCAGCTGAAATGCTCCTCGATTGTATTTCGCAAGCCACCGACACGAGGGAAAAATATCGTGGACTGCCCCTGGGGGCTAAGGCCGTTCAAATCGCAGACGGCACGACCAGCAATTACTTTTTGACAACTTTCGGACGTTCGCCACGCACCACCGTCTGCGAAGCTGAAGCGACCACCGATCCATCGCTTTCGCAAGCCCTGCACTTGATCAATGGGAATGCGACTGAAGGCAAGATCGCTCAGGGTGCCCTTGTAAAACGTTGGCTTGGTGAAGGGAAAACGCCGGTGCAAGCCATCGACGCGATGTACGTTCGCGCCCTATCGCGACATGCTTCGCAGGCAGAGCTTGACACGTTGAGCAAAATGGTAGCTGAAGCCGCAAATCCGCAGCAGGGAATTGAAGATGCTTTTTGGGCTGTGTTGAACAGCCGTGAGTTCATGTTCAATCACTAGTTTAAGTTTTATTTTTGATGGAATTCGATCTGCTATGAATCGCAAGCTTTTTATGATCGCCTGGAGTTGTGCACTGGCAACTGCGCCAGCTATCACTCCAGCGCTCGCCGAAGACGAAGCAAAGATCACTTTTGACGAACACATCAAGCCGATCTTTCGCGAGCACTGCGCTACTTGCCATAGCCAATCGGAAAAAGAAAGCGATCTCGCCCTCGATACCTACGCGGCGACCTTAGCGGGTGGTTCGTCTGGCGAAGTAGTAAAAGAATTAAACTCAGGCGGATCGCGTTTGTTCGCGCTGATCATTCACGCTGAACAACCTCATATGCCCCCGGACAAAGATCCGATCCCCGCTCCGCAACGAGAACTGATCAAAACTTGGATCGATCAAGGCATGCCTGAAAATTCTGGCAGCAAGATCAAGCGTAAAAACAATGCCGCCGCTGCAATGTTGACGACGACTTCAAGCGGCAAGCCTGAAGGGCCGCCCGCAATGCCCGAAAAAGTCCTACGTCAACCAGTTACTTTGACACCCCGCAGCGCTGCCATTGCGGCGATGGCGGCGAGTCCTTGGTCGCCGCTGGTGGCTGTCGGCGGCCAGCAACAAGTTTCACTCTACAACACGCAGACCGGCGAACTAGCTGGAATCATTCCATTTCCCGAAGGCGAACCACAATCTTTGACCTTCACTCGCGACGGCAAGCAATTGCTTATCGGTGGCGGTCGTCATAGTCACAGCGGATGTGCCGTGCTGGTCGATGTTACGACCGGTGATCGCATTTCGAAAGTTGGTGATGAACTCGACATCGTCCTTGCGGCTGATATCTCGTTCGATAAAAAACGCATCGCTATTGGCGGCCCTAAGAAAATCATTCGAGTTTACGATACGTTCACAGGTGATTTGATCATTGAAATGAAAAAGCACACTGACTGGATTTTTGCTTTACGCTTTAGTCCCGATGCTGTTCTGCTGGCTTCCGGCGATCGCAGCAACGGCTTGGTTGTCTGGGAATCGCAGAGCGGATTGGTCTACATGGACTGTGTGGGACACAAGGGTGAAATTCGTAGCGTGGACTTCCGTCCCGACTCTAATGTGCTGGCAAGTGCAAGTATGGATGGGACCATCAAACTATGGGATATGCCCGAACTGCGCGAAGTCAAATCATGGGCGGCTCATGGCGGTGGCGTTACAGGCTTGGCCTACGCGCAAAATGGCATGATCGCTTCAATTGGTATGGATTCGAAAGTGAAACTTTGGAACGGCGACGGAGCGGTTCAAAAGGAATTCGCAGGACTGGGCGAGCAAGCCATCGAAGTCGCTGTTACGGGCGATGCGACCCAGGTGGTTGGCGGCGATTGGACGGGTAAAGTCCAACTGTGGCAAGTTGCTGATCCCAATCAAACGCTCGTCCTGTCCGCTAACCCACCGTCGATTGAACAACGGCTGGTTGCCGCTCAGACAGGTCTAGCCGCGGTCGAGACTGAATTCACTACAGTTAAACAAGCCACCGATGCAACTTTGGTTGAAGCCGCCGCCGCGCAAAGTCAGTTGACGGCTGCCCAACAAGCGGCCGCAGATATGGCGAACAAATTGGCCGAAACGGCTAAAACTCAGCAAGCCGTTGTGGCTCAAGTCGCCGTTTTGGACAAACAAGCCTCTGAACTTGAAACTCAATTGGCTGCGGTTCGGCAACAACGAACACAAATGGGGTCGCAGTTGGAACAAGTCAATATCGCTGTAACACAGTTGACCCAAGCCGCTAAAGCCGCCGAAGATGCGAAGGCAGCAGCTTTGGCAAAAGAACAGGCGGTGGCTAAGGTTGCTGATGCTGCCAAAGCAAAGCAAGCTGAGGCGGACGTCAAGCTGGCTGCCGCTCGGACCGCATCCGAACGGGCTCAAGCTGACAAAGCCGCCCTCGATGCCGCAGCCGCGAAAGTCGCGGCGGAAGCTGCGGCGATGACCGCTAAGGTACAGCAACTCACAGCACAAACAGCGGCAGCCCTAGCACAGAAGCAGACACAAGAAGAATCTGCCGCGAAGGTGGCGAGCGACTTGAAAGCCCTTCAAGATCAACTTGCCGCGTTGCAAAAAAATCTTGAAACCACTGTCGCAACTCAGACCGCTGTCCAAACCCAGTTGGCCGAACAGCAGAAGAAGGCAGCTGATCTTAAAGCCGCGCAAGAGGCCGCAGAACAGGAAGCCGCTGATGCCAAAGAGAAGCTCGAACTGTTTCAAAAAGCTTACGCGGCACCCAAATAGTGGTTTGGGGATTTGAGAGTCGCACAATTGTCCCAATTGTAGCCGAAACATTTGAGACAATTATGCGACACTCAACCCAAATCTGATCTCGACAAACCACTGGCCTCAAATCAGTGGGCCTCAAACCAGGGGCCTCAAACAGCGTAGGGTAATTCTTGGCCCAAGACGCCGGCGATTAGATTGCGAGCGGATCGTTCAGCCATAGCATTGCGAGCCGCAATGGTTGCACTGCCAATGTGCGGTACGATCAAGCAGTTGGTAAGCTCTCGCAATGGGCTGTCCGCAGGCAAAGGTTCAGGTTCACAGACATCCAATCCAGCGGCAAATATTCGATTGGTGCTGAGCGCTTCATACAAGGCGACTTGGTCCAGCACTTCACCGCGCGCGGTATTGATCAGAATCGCAGTTGCTTTCATCAGAGCGAACTGGGACGTTCCAATGAGTTTCAGTGTTGCATCGGTGAGCGGAACGTGGAGGCTAATAACGTCACTTTCTCGCAGTAGTTCAGCGAGCGGAACGTGGCGTGAGGCAAACTTCTGGTCAAACTCCGGTTTTACATTTCTTGAGGTGTACAAGACCTTCATTCCCCACCCGCCCTTTAGTCGCTGCGCCACCGCGCCGCCGATGCGACCGAGACCGACAATCCCGAGCGTTTTTCCGGCTAGATCGAGCCCCATCCAACCCAGCGGCTCCCACGTTTTCCATTGATGTTCCTTCACCGCTTGCCAGCCTTCAGGCAAGCGACGCGCCGCGGCAAGTAGTAGTGCAACAGCGATATCAGCGGTCGCCTCGGTTAATACGCCGGGAGTATTGCCGACTGCAATTCCGCGCCGACGAGCCTCATCCACGTCGATATTGTTATAGCCGACGGCAAAATTGCTGACAACTTTCAGCTGTGGTCCAGCCGCATCGAATACCTCCGCATCCATCCGATCACTCAACAGGCTCAGCACACCCATACAACCCTTCACGCCGTCGCACAATTCCGCGCGCGTGGGTGGTAACGCTCCTTCATGCAAGCGCACGTCAGCATGTTGAGCGATCAATTGAAAAGCAAGTTCTGGAATACGGCGTGCAACAAAAACAACGGGCCGTGGCATACGATTCACTTTATTGCGAGGTTTACAACTAATAGGGCGGTAGCGATCAGCAGTTTTAACGGTACCGCCCGCCGAACGCCAGTATTGTTTGCCGCAAATCCCTAGGGTGTGTGAAGTGGTTGCCTTTGCCATCGCTAACCGGTTCGAAGTAAATAGATGCTTGGTGGGAAGATGAAATCGAGCGAATTTTGCTACAATACGGTATTTAAAGGTGTGTGCGTGAGTGCGATTGGCAACCAAGTCGACCCTCTTCGGCTATCAAAAACCTGGCGAGTTCTAGCGGCGGTCTCCGGCCTGGCGGTGCTAGGAATTCTTGTCACTGCGAGATGCTTGGAACCGGCGAGTGCAGGGTTTGGAACGCATCAACAGCTTGGTTTGCCTCCCTGCACCTCGATCGCGTTGTACGGCATCCGCTGCCCTTCTTGTGGCATGACCACTGCCTGGAGTCTGGCGACTCGCGGCGAGTTTCTTGAGGCGGCTCGTATGAACTGCGGAGGTCTGCTGCTTGCACTAATCGCTCTGGGGTACATACCGGCAAGTGGCTATTTCAGTTGGCGAGGACGATCGACGCGCAGCGGTTGGTTTTCACTGGCGCTAGGTATTTCGATTCTGACATCGCTAGCGATTGCCATTACGCAATGGTTATGGCGTTTATTATAACGATTGAGTTTAGTGATGGAGAAACCGACTGCGTGCGATAAGCCCATGGCAAAAGGCACCTCTCATTTAACATCGGGTTCGGCGGAGCGGGTTGACGATCAACACGTAAACCATGTTGAGCGTCACGGTCACCAGCATGGCCAACCAGACTCGCGAGATCTTGGACCGCTTGTGCATAAACCCAAAGTGCCTGACCTTAAACGCCTAATAAACTCTTCAGCCGGAACGGTCATCGGACGATAGTGCTTCTCACCGCTGGGCTTTACAGTGAATGTGACCGAGCCAGTTCCGTCTTCATGACATTCGACGCTCTGGATGCGATGGTTGCCGATGGCGACGCGAAACACATACGGTGCTAAGTACTGTAGCGAGTCGCGTCCATCGCCAACAGCTTGGCAATTCACATTCCAAGCCTGCTCCCAAACCGACGCATCGATCTGATCCAGCAGACCCTCTCGATGCATCAACTCCTTGTACTTGGCGCGAAAGATCTTCGATAGCGCCATGACTGGTAGAAATCGTTGCGAGTGGAAAGCCATTCGGTACCCGCCCGACTGATCGCGCCGCCGGGAACGATGCAGTGCACATGAGGATGATAGTTCAGGTCTCGTCCCCATGTGTGCAGCACTCCGGTCAAGCCCAACTTGCTGGAACCAAGGTACTTTGGATCCTGAGCCAACGTTATTAACGACTGATAAACCGCTTCGATCGGAATGTATTCAAACCGTGCCCATTC
>JANNNN010001253.1:0-1344 GCA_031398555.1 Planctomycetia bacterium
ATGAAGAACCCGCCATGCTTTTCGACTTGCGGTCAATTCCACATGGAGATGGTCAAGCAACGCTAAAAATAACGCCAGAGATTCAACATGGCGATGAGCGAAAGTCGTTCATTCACAGTGATTTTGGATTGCGACCCGACATGAGTCGCGATCGCAAGACGTGGGAAGATTTGTCGTTATCCGTGAAGTTAAGTCCCGGTCAAATGATTGCGCTGAGCTGCAATGGCGAGCCGAAGTCATCCAATCTAGGCAAGGCGTTTTTTGTGACGCACACTGCCGAGCAAACGGATGAACGAGTCCTGCTATTGATCAAGCTCACCGAAACTCAGTTGGATGAGCTCTTCGCGCCCGAAGGGGTCGCAGCGGCTCAAATTGTCGCTGAACGGTAGAAACGATTCTACGTAGCAAGATTCGTAAGAAACCGGACAAAACCTTAGTTAGATTGCATCTGCCGCGCCCGGATTCTCACGAAATTCAGCTACATGCAGGAAGCCATAGACTACCGTTACTAGTGATAATTGATCCAGCCCCAATGCTCCCACAACTGCATAATCCACGGGGCTGTCCAAGGGTTCGACCAAGGGTAGTTGGCAGAGAAAATGCTCACCAACAGTGCGCCCTCAACTAAACGCCGAAAGACAAAATGCTTTACAGATTTCATGCCTTCGCACGCTAACCAAAACCACATCGGCGTCATCCAAAACACCCAACGCAATCCGCTGCAAACCCCGCCGTAGTTGCGATCTTCAAGTGGCCGTGCAAGATAGAATCCGGTGCAAACAAGACTGGTAATTACAATCGCACCAACGAGTAGCAAGCGAGAATCTGCAAGCAGTGCTTGTTCTGTTCGTCGACAAGTTATGACGGCACCATAGATCGAAAGCAGCCAGAACGGTGTCAAACTGAAGATGCCGTGATGGCCAATCAAGCAGTGAAACGCATAGGTGAGTTTGCTGGGCTCGCCGAGATCGACTCCTTTTTTGCGATCACCGATCCAGTAGCTGCTGGGATAGTCGTACCAGTCGTCCCAGTGGTAGACGCCAACTTTGTCTGGCTGGTCGAGACGAAGCCCTAAACGCTGTTGGCCTGCCTCATCCCAAAGCTCATAGACATCGGCGCGACGGGCTGGCCGAATGACTGAAGTGGGGCTGAAATGCAAGCTATGTTCTCTACATGCTGCCACAACTGACTCCACCGAAAGCGTGCTTGGTGAGGTGCCTGTACCAACTGGCATGTCGAACACTTTAGCACCCAAGTCACGATGCGTGTAGGCTGGCCGCCAGACTCCGTGGGCAACGTAGTTGGTAACAAAGAACGCCACGGCCACAGGTAAAAGAGCGGGTA
>JANNNN010001259.1:0-2431 GCA_031398555.1 Planctomycetia bacterium
GAAAATCGCTTTAAGTGCGCTTTCTAAGTTCTCAAAATTCTGAGTAATGCACCAACCACAGGCAGCCATATACACTAAGCACATGAGCGGCGCAAGCCACCCCGTAACCCGCCCGAGCAGTCTGACTCCGCCGAGCAAAACCGACGCGACCGCGACCATCATGAACACACCGAAGATCCAAGGGTCTGTTTTAAGGATTTCTAGCCCTTCGAGGGTTTGTAAACTGCCTAGCGCTTGGCTCACCTGAAATGTATTTCCAGCGGTCAATGATACGCACACGCATAACCCTGCAAAGAGCCAAGACAATGCGATACCGAACGGAGCCATCGAAAAACCAACGCATTTTCGCAGCCTAAATCCAACCCGGAGGTATCGCATCGGTCCACCGAGCACAACGCCATCTGAGCCGACGCGCCGGTAGATTTGACCAAGCGTACATTCGGTGAATTTCGTCGACATGGCGAGAAAGCCACAAACCATAATCCAGAATGCCGCTCCCGGACCACCTACACAAACGGCAATAGCCACCCCGCTGATAGTACCCAATCCAACAGTCGATGCCAGCGAACTCGTGAACGTTCGGAAGTGAGTCAACTGACCGATCTTGTTGGAACTATCGTACTTTCCGCTTAAAAGTGCTAAAGCGTGAAAAATACCCCGAAAGTTAATCAGACGCATCCGCAGTGTTAAAAACGCTCCGCCAAGCAAAAGCCACGCGACTATAAACGGAATCCCAAATCCATGAGGTTCTACCATGAACTCATTGGTCGTTCTATCGTAGGCATAGGCAACTCCCGTTGGCGCTGGTGGCAAACTTAAACCAGCTTCGACCAATACTGCTTTTGCCTCATACAGATCGGACGGCATTCTCTCATAGCGATCGCTGAAGTTGGAAAGTGCAGCCGGAATCTGAGAGGTAAAAAGATCACTGCTGAAATCGTTGAAATATTCTTTAGCTAACCGTCGATTAATTTCCGCAGCGCCGAATAGTTTCAGCCGACTTGTTCCAAAATCATAAAATAAAATTCTGGCGAAAACATAATTTATATGACCCACATGCAAATCCAATTGCGTTATGTAGCCGTTTCCTGCCGCTACCTGCGAGTCGAAGTTGGCTCGAAATAGTGATGGTTGTAGCGATTCTCGCGGTAATTGGTGATCAACCGCACAACACTCGTTGGGCTCTTGTGCTTGCACAACTTGCTTTTCCCGCATTTCGCCTTCTATTGGCGAACGTCGGAGGGTCTCGATATCCTGGCAATTGCCAATCGACAATAAACTCAGGAAAACGAGTAGAGACGATAGAAATAACGACCGAATAGCGGCTCGCATGATGGCTTTTTGCACAGGTGAAATCAAGGTAGAATTTAATGAAATACGAAATTTGGGCGTAGCCATCAAGTGATGCATATAAGCACTTGTAATCTAGCGGAGCGACTTCGTCAACGAACTTTTTAACGCCCTTTTTGCAACCGGTCGTACTCCTCGGTGCAGCCATATGTTCGTGCAAGTCCCAACGAAAATCCCGACGATAATCCATGTGGATTTTAAAGAAATGGTAACGGTCGAGACCTGGGACAATGGCGAAGAATCGCACGCGTGTGGTTTATACGCTACCAGATTCCGGTGGCGAGTCATGCTGCTCCATCGGAAAACGCCTTGCGTCATAAGCGTACCAATCTTCAACCCGTTTTCTTGCCCAAGCCGTGCGGCGAAGAAAAGCCAAACTGGACTTGATAGTTGGTTCGAACAAAAAGCAGCGGATGGGAATTTGCTCTCCCATTTCGATCCAGCCATAACGTGCGATCAATCGCTTGAGCATCGTCTCTAGCGTCACGCCGTGCAGAGGATCGCGAACCGCTGGTGCTTTGCGAAGTGGCTCCGATTCACCTTCTGCGCTGTTTAGGTCATTCATTATTACACTCTATCCTCCTGCAGTATGCTGCATACTGATTTCTTCATAGGGTTGAATCACTACGAATCCATCGCCCCACTTTTAATACAGACCATGGATTCTAAATTGACTTCAAGCATGCGTGGATTTTCAAGCTGAAAAAACTCGTGCGCCGAATCATCTTGCGCGGTCGACCGAATGAACTCGTCGATGGTGAATGCCATTTAAGGCCCTTTCATGCAAATCGGGCAAAACTGGTTGCGAGCGTTGCGATTTTACCAGAAGTGCTGGAGGACGTATGTGGACGAATGGTGATCCGGCACGAATATTGGCTCTCGCTGGCGTCCGTTGTCCCAGTCTGACCTCTGGCATGATTTGGCGTTCGGTTTTGTTGTTAGGCAAACGGACAATAAAAAAATACCAGCGAACCCACAATCTGGGAATTGCAGCCTAGATGCAAAGGCCTGGAGGTCAAATGGGAGCGCGGGATCTTTGAGTCGTCTGACCAATTCCTTTGCATCTTGGCTGCAATTCCTA
>JANNNN010001278.1:0-1343 GCA_031398555.1 Planctomycetia bacterium
GTCGCACCCGGCAGGAGCGACCCACTGAAGGGCGACTCACTAGACCAGTCACTAGCGCTGAACCGAGCCCTTTCAGACTGGTCGCATTCTTTCGCGTTAGCGGCTGGGGGTAACATGGAAATCGCTCAATTTAAGTGGCTCTGTCTACGAAACTGACCATGAGTCGAAACCCATGGTCAAATCCCTTTTTTCAAAAACGGTTCGTGCGGGTCAAACTAATGCAGCGCCCGTGCTACTTTTGCGGAGCAAAAGGCGACACTTCTAACCGACGATGTCATCCTCAGTACCGCTTTGACCGTCAGGACCCAAGCTGCGAATCTCAAACTCGGAACCATTCACTTTGTATTCGTAAGCATGATTCCATGGATCGGGTTTGATCGGATCGCGTGAAACCTTAGTCCACTTCGAAGGATCAGCCAGATCAGATGGTTGTTCGTACAGAGCTTCCAACGTCGAAGGGAGGGACCCAACATTCAAGTCGTATTGGCTGATCAGTCCCTTGAGGTTGTTCATCTCGGCCTTGGCGGTCTGCTTGAACGCCCGCTCGCGCACGCCACCGATGTTTACAACTGCGATACCAGCGATCGCAGCAATAATCACCAACACCAACATAACTTCCATCAGCGTAAAACCGCCCCGTTCAGCGTGACGGGCAACCCGCGCAGCTCGCCGATGACGCATGCGACCACTCATAACTATTCTCCCAATCTAGCCTGTGAAACTTGAATTATTGCGAACCAACGCCCAAATTTTATTTTGACCGCTGGACGCGATCTAAGTCAACCCATTACTGCTGTATTAAACCGCTCCAGAGCTGTTAAGTAGCGGCACCATCAGTGCTAATACGATAAAAAACACCAATCCTGCCATAATCAGCAGCATCAGCGGCTCAAGCAAGCGAACCATCACGTCCAGCCGCCGGAAAGTCGTTCGCTCCAGACTATCTGATATTTGTACCATGACTTTGTCCAGCGAGTTGGATTCCTCGGCCACAGCGATCATTTCAGTCACCTGAGCCGGAAAGTGTCCCGAAGCAGCCAGTGGCGTAGCTAGCTTTTCACCAGCCGTAATATTCTGACTCGCCTTCTCAATCGCCGTCGACAAAATTCGATTCCCGGCCGCGTTGCGACTGATGTCCAGCGATTTCAAGATGGGAACTCCGTTGCCCAACAGGGTCCCCAGCACGCGACAAAATCGCGCCACCGCTAAATTCAAGAAGATTGCTCCGAACATCGGCATTTTGATCTTTGCCCAGTCGAACCAAAGTTTCCCAGATTCCGTCGACAGGTACTTGAAGAATCCAAAAATCGCGCCCGCAATCACTGCAAGGATCATCCACCAAT
>JANNNN010000087.1:0-3557 GCA_031398555.1 Planctomycetia bacterium
GATGGTGGTGATTGCGGTTGAGCCGCATCTCGATAGATCAAAAGAAACTTTGCCATGATGTGCTTCCTATAAAAGAACAGTCGCCAGGTGGGGGAACTTTCGCCACACCTAAAGCGACTAACTTGCGAACAGCAACGACCGACGTGGTCGTCGCTCAACAGGGTAATGACGAACGGAATTCGACCGGACGGACAGAATAATCGGAAATTTTGGTAGATGTTCCGCTAAATTTCGGTCGTCCTGCAAAGTTCAAATAAGACGTGACGGACTGGTACCCCCCAATTCACTAAACCGCCCATTTGCGCTCGGAAAAGCGGCGACGGAACGCCAAATCGCTAAAGCAAGATGCGAAAAAGCCCTGCCACCAACCCTTAAAAACAGGAACTTTAAGGCAGGATTCATCCAAAGACGCTGTTTGACAAACCACCCATTTTGACCATACAATCAATTTCAAATTGGTATGCTCTCCTTTCGCAGAAGTAGAACAATCTTGCTGCTAAAAACAGTTATTAGCTTAGTCTTTTTAGTGCTAGCAGCCGGTATCTCGGCTGCCCAAGATTCGCTCGCTGATATTATTGAAGCGTGCGAGAAGAGTGTTGTACGTATCGAGACCAAAGCGGCGGACGGAGATAGTCTCGGCAGTGGTTTCGTCGTCGATGCCAAAGGCACGATCATTACGAACTGCCACGTGTTAGCAGGGGCTACGGAAGCGAAAGTTCATTTTGCTGACGGAACGACCGGCGACATCGTAGGAACACTTTTAATTGACCAAGCCCGCGATATCATCGTCGCCAGAATTTCGCTAGCCGGTAAACCGGTTGTTCCGATGGCTAGTACACTCCCTCGAAAAGGTGAGTTGGTCGTTGCGCTGGGTTCTCCGCACGGTCTTTCCTTTACGGCGACGCGTGGAATTATAAGTGCTATCCGTTCAACCGCTGAGATGCGAAGCGACGTCGGCGACAAATCGCTTGACGGCACCTGGATTCAAGTCGACGCGGCTCTATCGCCTGGAAACAGTGGCGGTCCGCTAGTCAATGAGCGTGGACAAGTGGTGGCGATGAGCACACTTGCATCGCGCGGCAGTGCCCAGAACTTGAACTTCGGTATCTCCGCGGCCGACATTCAATCTGACATTGGACTTTCGAAGGGTAACCCGATTGTTCCGTTGCGAGTTGGCGTTGGCAAGATTAAGTCCAAGGATTCTGAATCGCAACCTGGCGGCGGGCCCCGCGGTGGCGGACCCGGTGGAAACATCATTCAGCATGAAACAGCCTCTGCGGCGGTGATTCAGAAGTATGTCAGCGAGTGTAAGGACGCGTTCAGCTACCTGACTCGCGACTTGCACAAAGAAGCCGCACGTTTGTCTGCCAAAATGAAAGAGATGAAAAGTGGAGAGACATACATTCCGCCGAACGTCCCAGACGAGGACGCAGACATCGTTCGAGTTCAAGTTCCGATGCGAAAGACCGTCAAGTGGTACTTCCGTAGTGAAGCCGTAAAGACACGCGAGCTCGCGCGACAAGAGAGCCGAATTCGCGAAGTCAACAAGCTGAAAGGGGAAATCAAAAGTGTCACGGATATTAAGTCGCTCTTTATGTTGGCTTGGAATTTCGGTCCGAAACTCGATCCACGTCGGAACAACACGATTGGATTCATGAGCGATGCAGTCGTACTTCACGAATTCAATGAACTCGACGTTTTGATCGTCTATGAAGACACACCCTATCTCCTTTGGACGGAATCCACCGCTGGGTTGACGCTGGGCGAACAAGTTATGCCCTGCCCAGTGTATGTGAATGGTACCGCCACAGCCGCCACACGCGGTGGCTCGAGTACGTCGGTGACTGTCCTACAGACTATATCGCAGGACGAACTTAAAAACGTCATGCGTCCTCCTGCGACTAGTACTGCTTCGAACAACGCAGGTTCGACTGCAGGTGCAGGGACCAGCGGCTCCTCAGCCAGTACCAATACGGTCGGCGCCGATGGCTACCGAATATGGAACGACCAGACTGGAAATCACTCGGTCGAAGCGATATTGCTAAGTTCGGATGCGGAAAAAGTACGATTGAAAAAGCGCGACGGTAAAGTGATCGAAATTCCTATCAAGACATTGTGCGACGCAGACGTCAAGTATCTAAAAGGCTCGTGAGATGAAAACTTCTATTTGGGCTAACTGTCCAAAGTGTCGGACTGAGCTGAAGATCGACACCGACGAAACCGAATTGGTCCAAATCGAGTGCCCTGATTGCCATAAAGTTTTCGCGGCTAAAGTGCCTCCACGGTCTGTGTCGCCTGTGCACGAGGTCTTTTCGCAGATGCCCGTGTTGCCAGCTTTTCAACCAGCGCATGTCCATTACAAACCAAAACAAAAGTCGGATGATTCTATGAATCCGGCAGTGCTAACTGCCTTGATCGTCGTCTGCGTGAGTGCCATCCTCATTCCGCTCGGCTTTGGTGGTTATTACGTTTATAGCCAATTGACTGATGCATCGCAGTTAGCCATAAGCGACTCTGCCAGTGCGACTTCGCCTGAAAATGCAATTCCAATTTCTCAACAGAGTAATTCTTTCACTCCAGCTACCGAGGACCCGCCTACTTCCACTGGTTTTATTGACCGCAGCCCGCAACCATCCGCTTTTAGTAAGGCTTCTCCGGCGGCTGATGCAGTCGGTTCGAACCCGACCAGTCCAACGCCTCCGCTGGATTCCACCTCACAGCCAGATCCCAACTTTGGCGTGCCAGTACTGAATCCGCCGCAGTTGATTCAGTCTCAGCCGCCCGAAATGTCCCAGTCACCAAAGCCAACCATGTCCTCAGCCCCAACTACTCCTAGTCCCCCAACTACTTCTAGCCCACCGCCGTCGGGCTCGCAGCCCTCCGGTGCTTCCAACCCTGGGCAAGTTCAAGTTACTGTTTCAGGAGCGGGAACTTCGAAGAGTGGCCTGCCGGTTCCCTTGCACCGGTTTTTCGGTTCAAGCGGAGTGTTGATTTTTGTGTTGCACTCAAAAGGCCAATCGGTTTCCAGTGCAGTTCAAGAACTCCAGCGCAAGCTTTCAATTCCTGACATCCATTTTTCAAATGGTAGCGACCATACAACCGTCGGCATTCGATATTCAGGGTCGGTCGATTCGGTCGTCAAAGGCATCCAGTTCGGAAAAGTGACTTACGTGGATGAGGAATCGCGTTCGATTCACGTCCAAGCCAACTGATGTCCGTTTGGATGGTTGCTCTTGCCGAGTGCGACCATTGGTAGCGGCGTTAATCTACGCGCTCCCAGCAGGACTTCAGTTACTCAACCATTCATCGCGGTGCATGACCACGAATTCGTCATCACTCAAATGCGGATAAGTCTCAACCACACGATCGATCTCTTTCAACTGGCCCGGACTCAAAGATTCACAGTCATCTAGGCACCAGATACCCTCCAGCAAGCCTTGCCGCCGGAGAATCTCATGCAGTCCAGCGATACATCCTCGAAAACTGTTGGCGGCATCAAAGAAGGCCGCGTTGCAGTCAGTGATCTCAACGCCTAGCCGCAAAAGCTCAGTCGATGC
>JANNNN010000133.1:0-1435 GCA_031398555.1 Planctomycetia bacterium
GCACCAAAATTTGATTCGGTACGTCATGCTCTGCCGACACAGTCCGAGCCGAAACTAACTCGCCATCCCGATAGCGCGCGGCAAGTGCCAACATGGCGATCGCTGCATAATGTGCTTTGACAGGGATTTGCATGGTCTTTAAATCTGCTCGCTAATGACTCTAATGAATCGTCCTGTTTTTTGCGAAACCAACTACCTGTGGCGGACCAATTAGCTGTTGTGCAGTCCACATTCGGTCTTGGCAAATCCGCTCCATCGTCCGGCGCGTTCGTCTTCGCCCAGTCCAACGCGACGTGTGCAAGGTTGGCATCCGATACTCGTATAACCCACATCGTGTAATGGGTTATAGGGAATTTTTTCGTCCGAGATCAATGACCAGACCTCTTTCTTGGTCCAGTTCGCTAGTGGGCTGATCTTCACTAAACCGAATTTCTTATCCCAGCCAACAATTGGCGCGACAGCACGATCGGGGGTTTGATCGCGACGAATGGCGCTGGCCCAAGCGTCAAAACCCACTGCAGCTTCTTGAAGGACAGAGATCTTGCGATCAAAGCAGCATCGATTTGGGTCGCGGTTGTAGACGGGCCCGCCATTGGCCGCCTCGTACTCAGCGACCGTCTGCTTGGGGCGTTTCATTTCGACCGCAATACCATATCGAACTTTGATACGCTCGCGCAGTTCAAGAGTCTCCGAAAACTGGTAGCCAGTGTCGAGATTGAATACGGGTGTTTCGGGTGCAAACTGGGCGAGCATGTGGACGATGCACATCCCTTCTGGACCGAAGGCGGTGGCCATCGTGAACTTGGGAGCAAATCGAGCAACGGCCCACTGCAGAATTTCCTGTGGCGTGGCCGTTTCGAGTTCTGAAGAACAGCGACCTAAATCCGCTAAAAATTCGTTCGAAGGTTGAGCTACCACGCCGCTCGCCTCATTCTCGTTGTCTTCAACTCGAATCACTTTTAGCTGCGGCAGAGCCAAACTGGCCTTGAGATTTTTCACTGGAATCGCCATGAATGTGCCTTCCTCGCTCGTTTCCGCTCCACGCCTAAGAATATATTACTTATATGACTTATTTAGTCAAGTATCAATATCTACTTTGGGATTATCGGACGACTAGAGGCAGCTTCTGGAGAGATTGTTGTTTTTGAACGGCCAGTTGGGGGGGCAGACAGGGCGGGTGCGAACCTTGGAGCTGGCGGTGGAAGCCTAAATCCAAGCACAACCTAGTGCTTTGTCCAGATTAGGTTTTGGGGTTAGTGAGGGTGACAAACAACAGGATGTTAGCCGACAACAAGGAACGGGAGAACGAGGCTCTGCCGAGCAAGTCTCCACAGCCCGTTAGACTCGGGCTGTACCTACAGACGCCCATCACTTTGATGAAAAACTCACGGATACTTGTTCACGTTCACAAGTACAGTCAAGTCTGTTTGTTACG
>JANNNN010001041.1:0-1635 GCA_031398555.1 Planctomycetia bacterium
ATTTTTCATAATCGCCCAACTTGCATACGTGCTGAACTTGTTGCCACGTGCATAGTCAAATTTTTCTACAGCCCGGAATAGCGACATGTTACCATCGCTAACCAGTGAAAAGAAATCATCTGAGCTCTTCATGTGGCGCTTCGAGATCGATACCACCAAACGCAGGTTGGCTTGAACGATATGGTTCTTCACTTCAACCGACTGGCGGTAGAGTTGTTCAATCTCGTCCATCAAACCAGCGGCAGGTTCCGACAGATCCAATTTGGCTCGCAAGTTGTTAGCGCGAAACTTGAGGTAGTTCATCTTTCGGAAAAGGTGATATTCCTGTTCGCGTGTTAACAGTTGCATGTCGTATAAGGCCGCCAGGTAAGTTGGCAACCCACTCGGGGCTCGCAATTTACGCGGTGGAATGATCGCTTCAGGCAGGTCACCCAAAATCTCGGCTTCAAGTTTAGGCGAGATTTTGTTGAACGACTCGTTGACAATAAAGTCAAGCGGCAGTTGCATAATGCTAGCTGCACGTTGCTCATTGAGGACACGAACAATAGAACTGCGGGTGCGTCCAAACTGGCGAGTCAATTGGTTGATGCCTACACCTCGATTAAATTGTTGATAGATGCTGATCTTATCGGCGTCGGTCAAAACTTCACGATGGTCGGGAAACACGGCCTGGTCGGGATGACGGCGGTCGTGATTCTTTAGGGTATAACGAATCGTTTCGGCACTTCGTCCGGTCGCTTCGGCAACGCGGCGAGAAACTTCGGATAAATTTGCACCGGTTACGGCTACTCGACGAGCGCGTTCGATCACTTCGGCTCGCTCGTCGTGCGTCAATTGGCTAAAGCGTTCACCGCGACGAACTCGTTCTCGATTACGCGCTACAAAGCGTTCGACACTGCTATGCAAAAACCCAACCCGCTTGCGGCCGTCACAAACAAAGCGGCGGCTGACCAAACCTTGATCGCGCCAACGCGAAATTGTTTTGGTCGACACATTGAACATGCGGCTTAGATCTTCGACCGTATGAACAGGCTCGCCCGTTTCTTCAACCTTCAAATCCAAGGAATCGGACACATCTTCGACAAACAATCGCAAATCGTGAGCAGCATCGTCGCCGCTGACCATCTTGCGACCACTCTCTTCTGGACGGAAATCCGTAACCCGAAAGTATATGAACTCGTAGGGATAATCGCGCGCTAAATCCAATTCCCCAAGCAATCTCTCAGCTCGGGCGGCCTGTTCCATGCGTTTTGTGCGTGGAGCAAATCGGACCTGTTGGTCGCGCAATTCTCGAAGTACGGCGATGCGATAATCTTGGTGCATCAAACTACCTTATTCCCTGCTTGCGAGTAAGTGTCAATCCATTCCTTGCGGCTTCCGACCGCCGACACCTAACCACGCGGCTGGGTTGAACTCCATCCTAGAGCTCGTGACTTGTATCAATCCCCTTGCCTAACGCGTCTCTATAGCTTAGCAGCCACGGCTAGTGGGTGGAAAGCAGACAACTAACAAACTTGTTTACACATAGGCAATACGTTCGAAGTTGCCTAAGAGTTTCATTTGTTGCCCGAGTTCGCGATCGGCTCCTGAAAATAGATGCAAAACTGGGGCCATTAGTTCGGTAGAGGTGACCCT
>JANNNN010000218.1:0-7777 GCA_031398555.1 Planctomycetia bacterium
TGGCATGATCCGCGACTGGAGTTCGCTGAGCCATTGGAAGATCGCTTGATTGCGGCGGCCTGCTTGCACTCGCGTGAGCGTCAGATTGCTGTTTTGTCGGATCGTGCTCCAGGTGCGGCATGGCGCGGGATTGCTAGGCGATTGCATAAAAAGCTGGTGCATGTACCGCTTCATCACTTCAATGATGCAATGTTGCAGCAATTACGAATGGTGCATGTTCTCAACGGGACTGAAGTCCGTTCTTATGCGGAGCGGTTCATACGCAAAGCATAGTGTAGGATGGGACCATTGTCCCGTCCGTTAGATCTGTTGCGGTTATCGCCGTAGGAATTAATGCAACTGATTGCGGACGCTGGCAGCGTCGGCCACGGTGGAAAAGCGTGGCCCTAGCAAATGATGGGTTTTTGCCTCACAATACGCACTCTTTCGAACTTCTTCGCTTATCGTTTGCTTGGATGTGCTTACATGCAACAACTTGATCACTTAAAGAATCTTGTCGTGATGGCTTCAGCTGATGGAAGCTTGACCGAACAAGAAATTGCGTTGCTTATCGATCGATGCGGTGAGCTCGGATTGGCGGAGGAAGATCTGGAGACCGCTATTTCATTTGCGATGAGCGGAAAAGCGAAGCTGGTCTTTCCAGTGGATCGGTTAGAGCAGAATCAAATGCTTACGGACTTGATCCGTATGATGGCCGCCGATGGAAAACTCTCCGAAGTGGAAAAGCGGCTATTCGCATTGGCTGCTGCAAAAATGGGTATCGAAAAAACTTCGCTTGACGCGATCATCGATCGCTTGGTCGGCAAGTAGAAGAAGCTCAGCTGCCAATTCGCTTGTTCGGTCGGTGTTTGCTATAAAGATTTCATGCGATGGTCGCTCCGAACGGTAGTAGGTAATATTCTGAGAATAGGGTTGCTCTTCGGCGATGTGCATATAAAGAGCACCTATACCCCACTTGCTTTCGACAATGGTCGCGGTCTCAAGCGAACCGCGAACCACGCCCGTGTGTACAATGTCGCCTTCACTGCTGCGATAAACGGCAACGTCGTTGTTTTGCGGATTTGCGACTTTAGCGTAGTTGTTATCGTCCAAAATGAGCTGCACATCCTCACCTCTTAAGATGTGTTGCCCCTGAGTGAATACCCAGCCATGACAATTTGATTGGGCAAAGGGTTGAGCGCGCAGCATGGCCTTCTCCGAGACGGAAGAAAACGACCGACATTTCTCAACATAGTTTCTAAAAGCGCCATCCGTTATTTGACGTTTGAACAGTTTGATCGGTTTTCCGCAGTCTGTCTTTCCGTAAATCGTGGTTTTCTCGACCAGGCTTCCCGGATTGGAGAAATTGGAAACCACAGTTGAAACGTCGCACAATTGGGCTGTTCCGCTAAATTGTCTGGTGGCCTGCGCAAAACCTGCAAATTCCACAAAGGAAGCCAGGCATAGGGCGACAGGTAGTGAGCGAGAATAAAACGGATGCACAGTGAGCGATCCATTCGAAAATCGCCATAAAAGTCCGCCGCCTAACAATGCCAATGGAAAACACCAAAGTGCGACGGTATCATGCGACTCGCTGTAGTGGTAAAGTTGCCACGCGAAGATCTGCAAGCTTGCCAAAACCGCCAATAACAAGCGGCTGAAGCGGTGAAATCTGGGGCCGAGCAAGAACCGGACTCTGGCAAAGTGGAGCAGAAGAAAGATGGTTAGTAAAAATGATGTTCCGAGCAACGCACTCAACCAAATATGAATTGTGCTGATCGAGTTCGGCGTTAATTGAAATTCTAACATTGCATGGCTTCGAATCGAGTTCCGTATTGTTGACTAAGAACTTGAACTCGCAATCGATGCATCAGTTTCGAATATCAGAGTGAGATGTCTGAAACGTAATTGTTGAAACACAGTTAAACCTAACAGGCGTGTTCCTATACCAAAATCCCCTTGAAAATAAAGCAAAGGCATTAAATAAGGGCGATTGCTTACCGTGCCTTAAGGTGGTTTCTACGGTGGTGATTGAGCCAGAATGGCTGAGTCGCGCTGGTCAATTCTGGTAACCCATAGTAGGCGGACGATCGACGAGAGCCAGTAAGTCTGGCAGCGGTCCCAAGGACTGTGACACGAACTTGAAAGCCTGCGTTCACGTCAGTCGCTATGCTCTCCGCGACGCCCAGTTGAAAACGAGCTTGGGGGTAAATGGGTGTGTCGAGTGCCTCCAGTGACCAAGCGTCGAGCGGTACAGTCAACCAAACTGCGGTGTCGTCAGCAGCGATAGGCGTTTCTTTAACTAGTTTGCGTAAATCGGCGGGAAGTCGATCTATCGCCATGCCAGCAATTTCAAGGTGGACCCGACTGCTATGCGGAGCGTACAGCGCCCAGCTGGGCCAATGGTCCCACAGGCCCATTCTCTCCGTACTTGGCAACGCAATTGCTGCCCCAATCAAGGCTGAGGCGAGCCACTGCGGCCACTTGCGAGCTGGCTTCCCCTGTGAGTCTGCCTGTGCAGCTAACTGCTTGGTTGCGAACAGCCAGTATGCTTGCCCGGCGACTTGCAGATTCCAGACTAAAACTCCTAGCCGGTGGTTCAGGCCGAATGGTCCAAGGATGATAATCAGCCCCAAATGAACTCCGATCGCCAGCCACCCTGCAAGTCGTCGAGTCTTCGGCCAAGCTAACCCGACCGCGACTGCCAACTCGATGCAAGGGAAGGTTGCGGTCAGAGCCAGACGAAAGGTCGCCGAAAGGTCCTTTAAGCCGATGCCTAACCCCCCCATGACAACTTTCAGCATCTGCTGGCCGACGGTGTGCAAAAACTCAAAATCCAATTTGCCGATTGCCGAGTAGAAATAAATGCTGATGAGCAGCCACTGCATCAGCTTGATTTTCAAGTGATCACGACAGCCAAGCCACATAGCGCAAAACAACCACAGTTCGTAAGCCCAAGGCTGAAAGCGATGTTGATCCAAGCTGAAAAGCAATAGCAACGAGACCATCGTGGTCGCGCAACCAATCCCTAGACCTTGAACTCGCCTGCTGAGCGCGACTGTAATCAGTCCCAGGATTGCACCGCAAAGGCCAACCCAATCGAGCCATGTGGGAGCGTTGCAAAGCCCTTCGCAGACCGGCACTTGAGGGTAGACCGTCTGCGGCGTCCAAAGACGCCAGGTCACAGCGACTAGTGCAAGTGAACTGATGGCGGTCCATTGACTGAGTCGGTGAGTGACTTGTGGGTAATCTTCATAACTTTGCATGCTGGGAACTCCAAGCGCTGCAAAGTCAACACGACTGCCACAGGCTGATGTTTTTCGGAATTGCTATCGAATACCAATCCATCGGTACGAATGGAAGGGATGAACCCCACTCATCCAATTGTGTTTAAAGTCGCGGAGTCAACCCGATGGAATTCGACCGCAATCGTTACTTTATGATCGGCGTACTGCTTTGCCTATTGGGAATACAGTTTCGCATGGTCGAGTCGTTTGTTCTGACCGAATCGAGTACACGGGCTCTGGCGAGGATGGCGAAGAACTCGCAGATCGCGTCGCAGGACTTCGGGACGTCGCTTTACTTGAACGTGCATCCCTCGCCTCGCAAGAACGTCAAGCCGCCAAGTTGGTTAGGTTGGGTACTATTGAGCACTGGCGGCGTCATTTGCTTGCATGCGATGGTGCTTCCGAAAAATAGCAAGTGAGCCGTAGTATGTCTCCCATCTCTCCTGCATACCGTTTGGTTGCCAATGTTCGAAAGATTGCCCGCAGTCGCTTGGCTTGGTTTTTGTTGGCGATTGTGAGTGCTGGAGTCGCATCGAATCTGGCAGCAGTCGAGGATGGTCCAGCGGCCTCAACCAACCTTCAAAAGTCAACTAAAGAAACTCTGCTCCGTGAAGGAGCCAGAGTGGAAGCGAAGCGAGCGAAGTGTCGCGTGGCAGGTGAGCGCCTTTTGATTGAATTCGATGATGGACGCACTCTAGACGCTTTGGCTAATTTGGCCGCCCAGAGAGTGTTTCAGGCATGTCGCGACGATGAGTCAGACAGCGAGTGGATCGTATCCGGGAAAATCACCGAGTTTCAGAATATGAATTACTTGCTGCTTGAAAGTGTTCTACGAGCTCCATCGCGGTTGTGATTTTTGAAGTAGCTTGGGGCCATAGCTTAGGACCATTGTCCGGAGCGAACACAACTTCGACATATAGAAAATCATATCGGACGGGACAAATGGTCCCATCCTAGGCGCGACTACTTTGCAAAAATATCGCTGAGTTGTTTCGAGACTGAGGGCCAGAGGGCTGCGGCTTGTTCGAAGTCAACATCCATGGTTCGTAAGGGCAATTCGGGATTCGCTCGCGATTTTTGTGGGTGGTTTGGACGGACTGGAAACTGGCCACTGCTTCCCATTGCCAGCCGTCCTTCGGTGTCTTCCGACAGTAGAAAATTGGCAAGCGACTGGGCCGCAATTGGATGCGGAGCGCCTTTAAGTACTGCAACTGTGTTCGGAATCATCAATGTTCCGAGTTGGTCAACGGCCTGATCGGGAAAAATGATCTCAACGGGTAAGCCGTTGTCGATTTCAATCAGTGCGTCATCCGTGTCAGTCAAGCCAAAAGCAAGTTGCCCAGCCGAGACCGCTTGTGCAACTTGTTTGTTACCAGCTAGTACAACAGCGTTTTGTTTGACTTGCGAAAAGAACTCGGCAGCCTTTTCAGAACCCATTTTTTCCACCAGGACTGTGAAGTGGGTCGCGGTAGTTCCAAACAGTGGTGAAGCGACACCGCATTTGTTTTTCCAGCGTGGATCCGTAAGCTCGAGCACCGACTTGGGGCGATCTCCACTTGCCGGTAGAAGTTCGCGGTTGACAAGCAACACTCGAGCTCGCGAACCGAACCCTATCCACGTGCGCTGCGTGCTCCGCATCGACGACGGCCAGTCGCGAGGAATATCCCAGCTAATCGGAGCGAGTAGTCCAGCCGATTCGAGCCGCAGCGTGTGCATGATTTCATTGTTCCAAAACACATCACAGCGAGGTCGCGAGCTCTCGCTCTCAAGGCGAGTTACCAGACCGACCGTTTTGGTTGATTCAACGTCAAATTGCGGTACGACTTCGGTATTTGGGTTTCGGCGTTGGTAAGCAGCAATGATCGGTTCGGCAAATTCGCGATCTGCGGCCGAGTAAATAATCAGTGCATTTTCAGGTTTGGGAACGCACCCAATCGTGGCCGCAACACTAATGAGCGAAGCGGCTAAATAGCGATTAAATTTTGTCACTTTGCAACCATTCAATTTTGTGAAGACTTGGATGAAGCTGGCAAAGCGGTATGCGGTGCCTCCGGGGTTTTATTGGGCTTGTACTCATGATTGCGTTTGCGGACAACTTTTGCTTCGATGACTTCGTCGAGCATTGCGGCGGGGGCTTCGCCTTCTTTCTTTTTCTCATCAGGATTGATTTGGGCAAGATTGCCGATGACTTCCATTCCCTTAACAATGCGACCGAACGCCGTATATTGGCCGTTCAAATTAAAGGCGGGGACGAAGCATATAAAGAACTGCGAACCGCCACTATTGGCATCTCCATTGGATAGGGCCATCCCGAGCGTTCCTCGAAAGTGCTTCCGAGCGTTCGGTTTTTTTGCTTCTCCGTAGATCGCATATCCCGGACCGCCCGATCCATCTCCATAGGGACAACCGGTCTGTGCCATAAAGTGCTCTAGCACGCGATGAAACGTCAATCCGTCAAAGAAGTGTTCTTCAACAAGATGAATGAAGTTTGCAACCGTTTCCGGGGCTTGGTTTTCGAACAGCTCAACGATGATTTCGCCTTTGGTAGTTAGGATACTAACCTGAGGAAGTGGTTCGCCTTTGGCGTCCTCTTCGCGCATGCGAAGCTCTTCCGCCCAATCGCTATTCAGCGTATCGACTTTGTCGTAGGTGGCACCAAGAATCGGGCGAGGTTTTGAACTCTCTTTAAAATGCTTTTCGATCCAAGGCTTAGCGAAATCAAACTTATTCTCAGCAACGGCACTTAGCGCAATCGCCTCCGAAAGCTTTTCGCTAGTGACCCCATTCGATTGCAAAGCGAGTCCCAGCTCGAGCATTCCCTCAAACCGACTGTCCGCAACATTTCTTTCCAGGAGTTCCATCAGAAAATCAGACAGAGGCGTATTCGTGGAGGGATTGTCATTGAACTTCTTCAGCATTGCCGCATAGGCTCTTGTTGCCAGCGGTCGGCCCTTATCGCAAAGCTCAGCCCACTTGCGGCGAAACGCCTTATCCTGCGAACTTCCCTCACTAAGGTGGTATCTAACTTGGGTCTCACGCATCATTTTTAAATGGTCACGAAGCTCAGTTTGAATGGCCTCGTAGGCACTATCTTCTGGCTGAGTGACTGTATATGGTGCGGTCGGAGCAGTCGCGGGCGATTCCTTTTGCAGCGGATTTGCGGAATTCTCTTGCGCAAGCGAGGTCGGCAGAGCTAGGCAAGCCCCGGCCAGCACCGTTAGACTTAGTAGCCGGCCACAAAAAAGTGTCCGATACCTTTTGCGAGGAACTCGCGCGTCGGGTGCTTCGCACAAAAGGTACCGGACACTTATTTGTCGCACGCCACTTAGGCGAAGAAAATAAGAAAAGTAATTGGCATGAATTGGCATAGGATGTCTGTTTCTGAAGTTGCTTTTGAACCTTGACCATTACGACCGAGGTTGGCGGACGGTTCAGCCACTGTTAGACGGCTAGTTTTTCAAAATACCGGCTGAACACAATATCACTTCCGCTTTATCCGGTTGCCGCGCAACCATTTTAGCTTCGGATTCGAGCGGCATAACGCCTAAATTGATTTCTTGTCTGCCTTTACCTTCTGGAAAAATGATGGCTCGCTTTGACACCAACAAGCAAGATGATGACGACTTCGACGACGCAACAATGGAAGCCGGCGAACTAGTGCCTGGTGTAAGTCGTCGGGCCATGCGTGAAAAGCTGGTTCCGGAAAAGCCCCGACCTACAGTACAGAAGTTTTCTCCAACCAAGCTGCGTATTGTGGCGGGGCAAATGGGTGGTCGGAAAATTGTGTATAGCGGTGATCCCGCAATTCGCCCGATGAAAGAGAAGACTCGAGAGAGCGTTTTCAGTTTGCTCGGGGGCTATCTTTACGAGACTTTTGCGGTTGACTTGTTCGGCGGAACTGGCATTTTGGCCATCGAATCGGTAAGCCGCGGGGCGGAACGCGGTGTGATCTTCGAACTATCCCGACCGGCCGTGGCGACGATCGTCGACAATCTCAAGCTCCTTCGACTGGAAACTCAGATCGAAGTCCAGAATATCGACACCTTGCGTTGGCTGAAAAGCATTGAGGCCAATACGAAGAAGTGGCCGCAGTTGCCGTGGGTCATTTATTGCTGCCCCCCATACCGCCTGTGGAAAGAGGAATCGCAACGCCTTCTAGCTGGAGTGGCCGAGCTTTATGCTGTCGCACCCCCTGGAAGTTGGCTGGTTTGTGAAACAGAGCAGGATTTCGATATGGCGAAAGAACTGCCCGATATCGCCTGGGACATTCGAAAATATAACCCAGCTTACGTAGCCGTCGCACACAAGCCTGTAGAAGCAACCACTGCCTAGGCTGGCTTTCCTAAACGCGTTCCGGCCTACCTCCCCTTAACCATTAAGGCAAACGGACAATAAAAAAATACCAGCGAACCCACTAGTATTGATATCAATGGCTGTAGCAGCGGCGAAGTCGTCTTGCAAGTGTCCAAGAGCTGTCCGCCGCTGCTACAGCCGTTGATTTCAATACTTTG
>JANNNN010001053.1:0-6781 GCA_031398555.1 Planctomycetia bacterium
GAAGCCGATTATGCGTTCATCCACGACGATGTTGGCGGCCACCGCAGCTACCACAATGCATCGGTCAGTTTCACTCGTCGTTATCTGTCGCGACTTTCCAACTCCGTGCGATTCATTTCAAACTTTGGTCAGGCGTTGCCAAGCGACCAGCGAACGGCGGACGGATATTTGTTCTTGCTTGAGAATTCGTTGATCTCGGCCAACCCCAATTACTTCGTTCCGTATGCCAACTTTTTCTATGGTTCTGGCAAACCGCAAAGCGTCGCACGAGCAGCTGGTTCTGGCGGAATTTTGCGCAACACAGGGATCAACTTTGAAACCGATGGGCTAACCGCCTACCCGACGCTGGACGCAACCGGTAACAATACTTACGGAGCTGCGTTTGGTTTGAACATGTTAGGCAGCAACTTCTCGCAGCAGTTAGTCGTTGAGTTTGCGGCGCTGGCCGCAACCGGCAGCCAACAGTTTCGTGCCGCACCCGGCGATCAATATGCCGCCGGTGTCCGTTATCAAAAGCCACTTAGTTACCGTTGGATTTTTAGAGCCGACAGCATGTACGGTTGGCTTCGCAACGAGGACGATATTTTTGGCAATCGTATCGAATTCCGATGGAAGTTTTAGCTAAATGACCATTCGTTCTTGAACCTAGTGCGCTGTCCAATTTCAATTTTTGGGTTTGTGCGACACTGCAGATCGTACTCTGGACGTTTCGTGTATGAATGCAATTGTGATCGTTAATTCGCAGGTGACTGATCAGCCGGAAGGCGTTAGCCCAATGCCATCTACATTGGGACCAGTGGTATGTGAATCGGCGTTGTTGATTCTATTTTTTGTCTTTAACACTCTTACGATCTTTTGCCGAAGGCTTGTAGTCGGAACGGAAACTACCTCCCTGGCGCAATTCTCATGCCAATTTGATGAAGAGCGTATGGATGCGTGACCAGACGTTTACAAGTGCAACATTACTTATGCCAATATGCCGTTTACGACTTCGCCGTGAACATCGGACAGCCGGTATTGGCGACCTTGGTAACGATAGGTAAGCCGAGTATGATCGACGCCGCATAAGTGCAGTATCGTGGCTTGCATGTCGTGAACATGGACGGAATTCTCTGTTATGTTCCAACCGTAATCGTCGGTCGCTCCATAAACGGAACCTCGCTTTACGCCACCGCCTGCCATCCACCAACTAAAGGCCCGGCCAAAATGATCGCGACCATTTGGCTTGGCAGGGTCGCCTTGCCCGAAAGGCGTACGACCGAACTCGGCGCCCCAGATAACCAGCGTATCTTCAAGCATCCCGCGATCCTTTAGATCTTGCACTAGGGCAGCGGCCGGTACTTCAGTGTCTTTGCACTGCTGCTCGAGCTGCGTGTACAAGTTGTTGTGCTGATCCCAACCAGCGTGCATTAACTGAACGAACCGAACGCCGCGTTCAAGAAGTCTTCGAGCGACTAAGCAGTTGTTTGCAAATGTTCCTTTGGCTAGCGCGTCGGGTCCGTAACGTTCGATCGTCGACGCCGTTTCGCTCGAGAAATCGATCAACTCCGGGACACTTGTCTGCATCCGAAAGGCCATTTCATACTGAGCGATGCGTGTATCGATTTCCGGATCACCATAGTCTGCTAAATGCTCGTTATTCATCGCAGCCAAGTCGTCTAGCATCGCACGCCGCGCCTCTTTGCTAACGCCAGTTGGATTGGCTAAGTACGGAACCAAATCGCCCGTGTTGCGAAAGCGCACGCCCTGGAAACGACTCGGCAAGAAGCCGCTCCCCCAGTAATAATCAAAGAACAACTGACCGCACGTTTTGGCCTTGTCACTGGAAGTCATCACGACGAAAGTTGGCAAGTTATCTGTTTCGCTTCCCAGTCCATACGATAGCCACGCACCCATGCTCGGCCGCCCCGGAACTTGCGACCCAGTCAGAAAGAAAGTCACGCCCGGTGCATGATTGACAGCTTCGGTGTACATCGAATTGACGACTGTGATCTCGTCAACGATCTTGCCAATGTTGGGCAGCATCTCGCTGAGCTGAATCCCGGACTGGCCATACTTTTTAAACTCTTTGATCGCTGGAACGCATGGCCATTTTGCATAGCCGCTGGACATCGTCGAAAGCCGTGTGGAACCGCGAACCGAGTCGGGAATATCCTTACCAGCCATCTCTTTCAGCGTCGGCTTGTGATCGAAAAGATCCACGTGCGAGGGTCCCCCACCCTGCCATAAAAGCACAACGCGTTTTGCTTTTGCCAAATGATGTGGGAAGCCTGGCAGGCCATTGAACGTGCTACTTACTAACGGATCAGCACCTTGGCTATTGCGCTGAAGCAACGCAGCGAGCGCTGCCACACCGACCCCGCTGGCCGCCGAGCCAAAGAATTGCCGACGATTGACACGAGCCACATTTTGTTGAAAAAAGTCATTCATAGTCTGTAGCTTAGCCTTCCAGCCTGGGTTTAAGCAGCCTGGGTTTTCCCAAGCTTTAGCCTGCCTTCACTCGCCGTTATTCCCGCGTCATCGCTTCATCGAGATTCATCATCGTCAAGCAAACGGCAGCCAGCGCTGCATGCTTCGCGACATCCAGCGACTTGTCGCGGGGCGCTTTTCCGGTTTCGACAAATGCCTGGGCCGCAATTGCATCTTGACTGTAAAAACTCAATTGCTTCTGCAAAGCATTCGATAAATGGCCGAGATCTTTTTCAGTCGGTGTCCGAACGAGGATCTGCCGAAACGCAAACGTCAACTGCGCATTAACGTCGTTTGAACGGTGCATAGCGTGC
Organism: Planctomycetia bacterium; assembly: GCA_031398555.1. GTDB lineage: Bacteria > Planctomycetota > Planctomycetia > Pirellulales > Pirellulaceae > Aureliella. Next base: position 2,784 of record JANNNN010001053.1, read on the forward strand.
TCTGCCAAAACGCGGGCCGCCTCAACCCAAGTTGGATCGTTGAGCGTTGTCAAAGCATGCAACGGCGTGCTGGTCATCGATGCTCTAACGCGGCACGTTTGGCGATTCGAAGCATCAAACATATTAGCGGGGCCGACCGTACGTCGCCAGAATGTATAGAGACTGCGCCGATAAAGATCCTGCCCGCTCGAATCGGGATAGGTAAAGTCCCGTTCCTTGGTGATCGCTAGTGATTCCCATATTGCATCGGGCTGGTAGGGATAGACCGGCGCTCCAGCCAATCGTTGATCGAGGAGCTGGGCGGCGGCGAGCGACCAGTCCCGTAGTATCATGGCTGGCATACGGAATCGACTGGCCCGCGCGAAAAATCGATTTTCGATATCGCGGCTCTTCAGCACAGGCGTCAAGCGACTGGACTGACGATACGTCGCGCTGTTGAGAATGATACGCTGGATGCCTTTCATATCCCAACCTGACTCGCGAAATTCTACAGCCAGCCAATCGAGCAGATCGAGATGAGTTGGATATTCGCTTTGGACACCAAAATCCTCAGTTGTCTTGACAATGCCCTGCCCAAACAAATTCTGCCACATTCGATTGATTTGAACCCGCGCAGTCAGCGGATGCTCAGGCGACATCAGCCACTGGGCTAATCCCAGTCGATTGCGAGGCGCATCGGCCGGAAGTGCAGGTAGGAATTTTGGCGTGTTGAACTTGACTTTATCCATGGGCTTTAAGTACTCGCCGCGCGACAGCACAAATGTATCTCGTTGCTTCTCGTCGCTCATGATCATGACTCGCGGCAATCGATCGCCCCGATAATCGTTGAACTGGCTGCGAACCGAAGTCGCCTCAGCGATGACTGGAAATTTATCATTGATCGATTTGCGAACCTTCTCATCGAAGTGCTTGCGCAAATCGCGTTCAAATTTCTTTTTGTCGTCGTCAGTTCGCTCTGCATCAGGCTTTTTCATGAAAGCGACAATTGCCTCGGGCAAATCCTTCCCATCACTCGACTCGCCGTCCGCCGCCAATCCCAGCCGCCAACCCTCGAAAGCGGAATCAACGATCGTACTGACTTGCTTGTCAAGTATCGCTAATTTCGCGTCGAACTCCGCAAACTTTTGCTGGTTCTCTTCAGTAGGCAATTCTAGAAATGGCGCACCGACCCGGATCCTCTTGGACATAAATTGAGGCGTACCCGTTTCAGGAACGTGATTGAACGCGTCCATCAAACTGTAGTAATCCTCTTGAGTGATCGGATCGTATTTGTGATCGTGACACTGTGCACAGGCCATCGTCAGTCCCAACCACGTCGTTGCAGTTGTATCGATGCGATCGAACAAGTTGTTAAAACGCTGCTCTTCCGCGATCGCCCCACCTTCACCGTTGAGCAAATGGTTGCGATTGAAACCGCTGGCAATTTTCTGCTCGTTGGTTGCGTTGGGTAGCAAGTCGCCAGCAAGTTGCCAGATCGTAAACTGATCAAAGGGCATGTTTTCATTGAAGGCCTTCACCACCCAGTCTCGCCAAATCCACTGCCACGTATCGCCGTCTTGTTGGAAACCGTTGCTGTCCGCATAGCGAGCCGCATCCAGCCAACTGAGCGCCATTCGTTCGCCGTAATGTTCGCTATTGAGCAACTTTTCGACGAGTTTTTCATAGGCCAGCGGATTGTTGTCCGCAATGAACGCGTCAACTTGTTCCGGCGAAGGTGGTAGGCCAACCAAGTCGGAATGCAAACGCTTGATCAAAGTAACTTTGTCGGCTTCAGGCGATGGAGCAAGCTCAGCCGCTTCCAGTGTTGCGAGCACAAAGCGGTCAATCGGTGTTCGCACCCATTCAAGTTGTTTTGCACTGGGAAACTGCGGCCGCATCGGCGGATTGAAAGCCCAGTGGTTTGAATACGTAGCGCCTTCATCAATCCATCGCTCGAGTAACTTAAGTTGCTCAGCTGAAATTTTGCGATTCGACTTTGGCGGCGGCATCTGCGTTTCAGGATCGGTCGACCGAATTCGCGCGACGAGTTCACTCTCAGCCGATTTGCCGGGAACGAATGCGCCCCCTTCGACAGCATTTTCAGAAACATCCAGCCGCAAATTGGCTTGACGTTTTGCAGCATCCTGGCCATGGCAGTAAAAGCAATTCTCAGACAGGATTGGTCGAATATCCCGATTGAAGTCGATCGGTTCGTCAGCAATTGACGCCGCACTTATCTGGCTCACAATAACGATGAAGAGCCAAGCTGCGATGTTGGGTCTAGTTGCGGAGTAGATTCGCATGAACAATTCTAAGACAGGGTTGGAATGTGGGTGGGATCTGATCTGAAAACCGCGGACCAGTGTCTTCCATTCTAACCTCCCAATGCCGGGCATTCCACATAGTCCAGGCCCAATGGACTGACAATGTACCGTACAAAGTGTTGTCTGAATCGATTACTAACTAACTTAACGTCTTTTTTAAAGCTGTTCGTCATTGATAACGGGAGCACGAGGCTCCTGCCGAGCTTCCCTTCCCGCACAAAACAGACTTCACTGTACTTTTGAACGTAGACTGCTCGCGCGCAGGCTTCCGTGTAGAACTAGAGGACGTCCGCCAGTACAGTTGCGTCGAACTTGGTACCGAGATATGCTCGGCAGGAGCCTCGTTCTCCCGATTTATTGTTCGCTCCAGTGTAGCCAATGCTGTTAAGTCAGCAGTCTTCAGCGGCGTCGTATGCACCCGACACTTATGCTGACGCTGTATGAATCGCTGTATTGCGAAGCGAAACAGGGCTAGGATAAGTGACAGGTTCTCGACGCCGCTGGCTACCGGTTAAACGAATTCATACCTTACGCGAAGTACGCAAGTTGCCGATGAACCAACATGTCGGTAGGTCGCAGCACGACGGAAGACCAGTTGCGCCAAATTGTGAAAACTAGCGGACCGTTTTGCGTGTTAATTCTTCGTACCTACGTTGCTTTTCGAACTGCTTAATTTCGTGATCCCGTTTGTGCTGGTCGGCCGTCTGAATCAGTTTATCGCCTCGCGTTGGATCAAATGCCATTTTGCCGAAGGGCATGGTTTCTAGAAGTGTCTTGACGGGCGTAAGCACCTGTCCAGTGGTTTCGGTAACCGTGGCGACAGCGCCGTAAGTCATCATCTTTGTTCTGGCACCAGCCTGCCTCAAGTTCTCTTGTGAGGTCTGTGCTCGGTCTTTGATCGTTTCAAAACCGATCAGCTTACCCACCCGACTTTGAAGCGACGGTCCCGAGCGGTATTTGATGGTTGGATTGCCAAGTAAACCAAAACAGACACTCACGCCGGTAGCGCCGAAATCATATTCAATCGCATGATCGGTGTAGGTGACCCGCGGTGCTCCGGGTGGCATTTGTACATCGATGTAAACGCGCTCACCGGTTTTGGGGTGATTGGCAACGACAATAGTTGGTCCGCCTGGCAATAACTGCGCCTGGAATGATCGCTCACCAGTAAAGTAATAGCGGTGCACCAACACTGTGGGCGGGATATTCACAATCATGTTTCCATTGACACCCTGTTCCAATTCAACAGCAGGTCGGCTTAAGGGGTCGGCATTAGGGTCAAGAATTTCAATTTCCAGAGTTGGAGGCACATTGGACGCTGGCCGATCAGCGAACGATGTCGGCATCGAACAATCGAAAAAAAACAACATCAATGCAAAAGTCCAAACACAACTCTGTAGTCTCATGATCGCCATTCCTTTGACGTATTCGGTCTAATCCAGTTTATAAGCAAACTCAATTTCAACGCGATCAATTGAACCAAAGTACAGTTGAACATCCGGGTGAAAACCTGTCTCAAACACCGCGTAGGGTTGCTGCCTTTGCACCATAAATGGCCTGACCAGCAACGGAACAACAAGCGGCTTGCCGAGCAATCCATTTGAATCGCCTAGACCATATTGAGAATAGCACCGCGCCACCACGTGAAACTCGTTACGCTTCAAATGGTCGGTAAATAGTTGTATAGGTTGGGCC
>JANNNN010000281.1:0-5321 GCA_031398555.1 Planctomycetia bacterium
CTAAGACAACTAACGGCAAAAACACCCACGTCGCGGCAGTCATCGACAGCTTTCCGGACTTTACCAGCAGTCCCATGATCAGCGGCAACACCAGATAGATCAGCGACGAAGTAGCGACGCCTCCGGACTGCACCAACATCGTGGCCGATGGGTCGGCTTGGGCGTCAGCGATCGACGCGTAGGGTTTTCCGGATGCAAGGTCGAGTGCACCGACGAACATGGTGGCAGTGATATCTGTAAATGCGACGACGATATAAACCAAAGCTAACCACACGAACGCGAGAAACAGCAAGTAAGCGCGACCACTGATGTGAATCCGGACGACTTCAATGATCGAAGTTGCACGATGACGAATCGATGCAACTAAGGCTGAAAAGTCATGTACGCCACCAATGAAGATCGAACCTATAAGGATCCAAATCAGCGCTGGCAGCCATCCAAAAGCAACTCCGGCAAGGATCGGTCCAACGATCGGACCCGCCGCCGCGATGGCTGAAAAATGTTGGCTGAGCAATGGCCCTGTTTCGCAAGGCATGTAGTCGAGATCATCGCGGAGGGTTACTGCTGGCGTCGGCGTCTTGTCATCGAGCTTGAACAACCGCGCAAGCAATCGGCCATAAGTAAAATACGCGATGGTGAGAATAACTGCGGAACCAACGACCAAACCTAACATTTCCATGTTTACGCTCGCGTTAACCTGTAGCTGGTTTCATAGGAAACCGGAGGAACACTTGTAGCTGGTTTCGTGCGAAACCGGGAATTTGCTAGATAAAGTTTCGGCTTTCCGGTCTCTAACGAAACCAGCTACACCGAACCCTTATCGTTACAACCCAAAACTTAGTCGAAACGTCACCGTTTTGAAGCGAAACGATTTAGTTTAGGGAGACATTGTAACCAATAGTGGCTAGAATGGGGACTGTCTTCAACACTATTCGCCACCGCAAGTCTTGTTTTATGTCCGCAAATCCTCCCGATCAACCTCTGCGACTGCGGCAAGACGATGTGACGCACATCACCGGTGCCGACCACATTGACGATAACGAATTCGTTATCAACGAAGCGGTTAACAACCTAGCCTCTTCGTCGGGGCCAATCGGCTTGCTTGGCGAATACTTATTGCTTGAACGCATCGGCGCAGGCGGCATGGGAGAGGTTTTTCGAGCTGAACACCGGACCATGAATCGGCATGTAGCGGTAAAAATCCTCAGCCGAAAAATTGCGGACAATCCTCAGTTGCTCGAGCGTTTCTATCACGAGATTCGGGCCGTTGCGAAGCTGATGCATCCGAACATCGTGACAGCTTTTGATGCCGGCAGTCAGGGCGGAATCCACTTCCTGGTAATGGAGTTAGTGGAAGGTGAAATGCTCTCGCGCCGAGTGACGCGATTGGGGCCAATGTCGACTGTCGAAGTTGTCCATGTATTGCATCAAGCTGCCGATGCGCTCGACTACGCACATCGCATGGGAATCGTTCATCGCGACATCAAACCCGGTAACATGATGCTGACCCATGATGGGCGCTTAAAGATTCTTGACTTTGGACTGGCCACGTTCAACAAATCGACAGGCGAGAACACACCCGAGAAAAAGATGTTCATGGGAACGCCTGAGTACATGTCTCCTGAGCAAGTCGAACATCCTGATTCGGTCGACGGACGCAGCGATCTATATAGCCTTGGTGCGACGCTGTTTTATATGATCTCCGGCCGGACCATGTTCAGCGGTGAACAGATGCAGGTCGCGTTAGCTCAAATGCGTCAGAAGCCGCCAGCACTTTACGAAGTTCGCAGCGACGTGGACTTGCGACTCGACGCTATCTTTCAACGCCTGGTTGCTAAAAATCCCGATGATCGATTCAACACTGCTGCCGAGCTCGTGAGTGTGTTGCAGCACTTGCACTTGTTACCTCCAGCGCTACCATCACTGGCATTTGCAAACACGTCAGGCGGAGCAGCGGCAGTTGGCTCCCCATTTGTGAAAGGTATGAATCGGCTGCTCGGTGAAAATGGTACGAGCATTTCTACGAAGACATCCACTTTTGCGACTAGAATTCAACCGGTCGCAATCGACCTCGGCATGCTGGCATCCACGATCGCCTATTGCGATGCACAAGGCTTGCCACAGGTCGTCGAGCCGCGAACAGGCAGTGGGCAACACCTGCGCAATATGCTGTGGAGCGATGGTGAGCATATCAAGATTGGTAGCGACGCGTCGGAAATGCGTAAGCTCCAGCCCGATCGAATCTTTCACTCGCTACAACGTTGGATCGGCGCCAAAGAGATCACGCGAACGCTAGGCGGTCGCAAGGCAACCCCTGAAGCACTGATCGGAGCGGTGTTGCATCAGTTGATGACATCGGCACGCGGCACACTGCCGAATGCAACGCATGCTGTTGTGACAGTCCCAAGTTGCTATGACCAAATGCATCGTCGGGCGATCCAAGTCGCTTGCCAAATCGCTGGTATCGAACTGCTTCAACTATTAGATAAACCGCTTGCGGTCGCACTCTCTTGGGTCGATGTTCAGTCAAGGTTCACATCGCAGGTCGATTCGCGGCCTCGCAATTTAATGGTCTTGCATTTGGGAGGTACCGGCCTGGAAGCCTGTTTGATTCGTGCTGAAGGAACAACTGTTCAAACGCTTGGCAGTTGCGGAGATTGGCAACTGGGTTCGCTGTTGTGGCAAAGCACGCTTGCAAACTTCTTTTCCAATCAACTGCTCGAAATGACCGGCAAGTCCATTCGGGAAGATGTCACTGCTGCCACGCGTCTTCAGCGCACGATTGAAATGGCCATGGATCGTTTGACGCGGACGGCCAAGGTTGACATACGTTTCGATTGGCACGGCAAGACCATTGAGCAGTCGGTGACGCAGTTTGGATTTATGAAGTTGGCTCCCGCCCTGGGTGAATCGATATCCAAAGTGATCCACGGGGCGTGCGCCGTAGCGAAAACTGAGATTGCGAAAATCGATGAATTGTTGCTTGTCGGCTCGATGATGCACATGCGACCACTTCAAGAACTTGTTCGCAGTTTGATGCCTCATATTGCCTCACCAAATCTGCTCGAAAAATCCGACATGGCTCGCGGAGCGGCACTGCAGTCTCGCTATCTCGGGTCGCTGGAATCCGCTACGTCGAAAATGCCCCATGCGATCGCATCCACTGCCTACCATTTCGGTTTGCTAGCCGTCGATCCCATCAGTGGCAAGGGCAGTCCGCATGTGCTTCTTGAAAAAGCTTCGCCATTGCCTGCGACCGTTTCAAAGAACTTGCGAGGTGATTTGCTTGCGAACGTGGGGGCTTTGCAAGTCATTGAGAGTACGCGGTTGGGCGGAGACAATTGGCATCGACTTGGTGCGGTTAAGCCCGCCGAGGTTTTCCCGAATCGGCAATCCCAAGATCCGCTTCAGTTGCGGTTGGTCGTCGACGAAAGCGGTCTCTTCGAGGCTCACCTGACCTGGCCAGCCGGAAATCGTCAAGTTTCATTTGGCCGGCGCGATCATTCGCTCGACGCTGGGCAAATCGATCACTGGAAATCATGGCTGGAAACGGCCCTTCTCTGCTCCGAGCATTGAGGAGCATATCTTGGCGATTGAATTTTACTGCCTTAGCAGCGCCACCTGCTGCGCGAGCTGAGTTGCCCCGCTCTCATAAAATGTCGGTCTCTCGACATTAAAGCGACGTCGAGGAAAATGAAGATTTCAACGATGCGCAATGTCGTTTTCATCGTCGCAGACACGCTCAAAAGCACGTTTTTTTATAGGCATTTTAGGGCAATCGAGTAGACCGATTGCGATCTCAATCCCAGCGGTCCCCTATTCGATTTGGGGTGCCTGTGCGATACTTCTATACCCCACAATCTCAAATGTTACGGGTATTAGCCTAAGTTCGGTTACCGATGCGAGACGCCACCCAATTAAGGTCGCGCGTTGGGGGATTTCGGCCCCTTCAACCGCTTTCAGCGACATAGAACGGCACCCGAAGCAAGTTTTTATAAAAGGAGCATCTAGCATGTACAAGAATCTAAACGCAGGCTTGATCGGGATTTCCGGTCGCCAAAGTGAACTGATCGAATTAGCACTTACCTACGGTTTTCGTGGGATCGACATCGACCTTTCGGACTTAGTAAAGCGGAGCCAACGTGGCTCGTTCGAGACAGCCTCGCGTTTTCTTACTAGCGGCAAGTTGAAACTTAGTGGTTTCGAAGCCCCGATTGATCTCGATGCGGATGACGAAGCCTTTGCCGTGCAGTTGGCCGCCCTCGCAGCATCAGCCGAAGTTGCCAAACGAATTGGCGCAATGACCGCCATGTTACGCGTTCCACCAGCTACCGACCGCCTGCCGTTCCACGAATTTTTTAGCGTTATTCACAAGCGAATCGACGAAATCGCCGAAGTGTTTGGCAAAGAAGAAATCCAAATTGGCTTGTACTTCACCGCTATCCCTTCGAACGCTGAAGGCAAGCAATTCAAGTTCGTCGGCGATGTCACTGGGTTTTTGGCTCTTTTCCGATCATGCACTGCCAAGAACGTCGGAATCATCTTCGACAGTTGGAGTTGGCATATCGGTGGTGGAGCTGCCGATCAATTGGCAGAGTTGCCAGTAGACCGCGTCTTCGGCATTCGTATCGCCGACTTGGTTGAAGATGTTAGCCTCAAGGAAGTGACCTCTAAGGAGCGTCTGCTGCCAGGCTCGAATGCGACGGTTGATAATGTCCGCTACATCAAACACTTCGCAGAAGCTGGCTACAAGGGTCCAGTCACAGCGATGGGTTACCCGCTGAACACCGGTTCGACACGCGATTCGAGCGTATCTCTAGCTCAAGATGCACTCGACAAAGTGCTCGAAGAGTCAGGCGTACCAAGCACCAAGCGTAAGCCTGAAATGTTCGCTCAAGCAAGCTACTCTTCGTATCAAAGCGAAGATCGTGGTTACCGCGATCGCGATCGGGATTAATTTTCGAAGACTTTGAGCCACTTCATTCTAGTGATTTTTGCTTCCTTAAAATCCTGCGCGGTCAAACGAAAAACCCATATTCGATTGACCGCTGCGCCTGGCTGACGCCGGTAGTTTCAGTTCGGCAGATACGTGGCTGACGCTGCTAGTGGAGCGTCAAGATCAAATCTTAGGATCAGCCGGAGTGCACCGAGAGCGTCCCGCTGAGAAACTTTGAACGGATAATTGTTAGTGCAGTGGTTCAGTCTTATCAGCCGGAAGGCGTTAGCGAGCGTCCCGCTTAAAAACCTCGGGAAAACGCGATTTTTCAAGCGACTTATCAGCCGGAAGGCGTTAGCCTCCGGTTGGAGACGTAACCGGAGGC
>JANNNN010000293.1:0-1853 GCA_031398555.1 Planctomycetia bacterium
TACTTTATTCGGTTTCTCAAAAGATCGACTACGACCAGCCGCTGTTACACAGAAGTTATTATGAGCTCGTTTCAACATTCGGAATCTGATTGGGAGAAATGGCGAAGTCAGTGGGAGAATGTGTTTTGCAACTTCGTGAAAACAGAGATGCAGGCCGCAGACCCGGGACACGATTTGTCGCACGTTCGTCGGGTTGTGCAGGCTGCGGAACGCATTGGTGAGGCCGAGGGCGCCGCCGCAAACGTGGTCCTGCCAGCGGCTTGGCTTCATGATTGCATGGTCGTTCCAAAGGACTCGCCACTGCGCAATCAAGCATCCAAAATGTCGGCCGAGCGGGCGGAGTCATTCCTGAAGTCAATCAACTACGCAAGCGCATGCGTTCAGTCGATCCGCCATGCGATCATCGCTCACAGCTTTTCTGCGAAAGTTGAACCACAGACGCTGGAAGCAAAGGTTGTCCAAGACGCAGATCGGCTCGAGGCAATCGGTGCGCTCGGATTGGCCCGCTGCTTGATGACTGGCGGGTCGCTGGGAACTCAGCTTGTTGACGCTGAAGAGCCGTTTCCGGCAAATCGACCAGCCAATGACGCAGTGAGTTCAGTGGATCATTTGTTTGTGAAGTTACTGCGATTGCCACGATTGATGCAGACAGAGACCGGGAAAACTATGGCAAGAAAACGAGCCGCGTTCTTAGAGCTATTTCTACACCAGCTTGCTGACGAACTTTGCGTCGATCAAGAGGTATTACGGATCGCGCTCGAAAAAATTTGATTCCCTATCAAAAACAAAAAGCGAGCATCCAATGGACACTCGCTTTAATAAAGCCAGAATTAAAAAATTCCGGTAATGCACTTAGTTGCAGCAAGCGCTTGCAGCGGCTTTGCGGCCACCCATACGTGAAAACAGGCCGCACTTCTTCTTTGCTGGAGCACAGCAAGTAGGAGCTGGTTCGCAGCAAACCGGTGCTGGTGCACAGCAGGTTGGTGCCGGTGCTGGTGCACAGCAAACTGGTGCTGGTGCTGGAGCTGGGCAGCAAACTGGTGCCGGAGCTGGGCAGCAAGTTGGTGCTGGTGCTGGTGCACAGCAGGTTGGAGCTGGTTCGCAGCAAGTAGGTTCAGGTGTGCAGCAATTGTTCTTTGCCTTCTTGCATCCGAACAAGCCAGCTTCGCTGGTTGGTGCGAAGATAACACTGAGAAGGGCAACAAGCCCAAAAGCCAATACAGATCGCATAGTAGACTCCACTTAAAGGTGTTTAGGTAAACTGGCAAAAGTTTAACGCCTTCTCGCGTGGCTGCAAGCTAGCTATGGGTCATAGACTGGGAAGGGTGAGAAGAATTTAATGCCTTTCGAGTAATAATAGCTTACAAACCGCCATGTGGAATGCCGTATCGTGGGCTAATGGAAGAAAACACGCCAATGAAGGGTTGGAGAAATTTTTTGTTGTGGACCGTTTTTTTTAATTTTACTTAGTTTCGAGTTTTGACGGCGGCATGCTTGCTTTGAAAACTTCGCTCGCTTTTACCTTGCTAGGTTCGACCAACCCAAGTTCGACAAACTGACCTACCAACTCTTCCCAACGCTCTAGAGTCATGGTCCCGAGCTCACTGGCAGGAATACCTTGGGGCAAACAGAGCGGCTTAAGTGTGTCCACTCCGAAAGTGAGCGCTTCGGCAGTCATCCCTTCTTTATTGTTCGCCAAGATTTCTGCATTGGTCTCTGAGGGAGACTTAAAGTATTGCTGCCAACCTTCCTGGCTAGCAGCCGTCATGCGGCTGGCAATGTCCGCGTTAGTACCCAAGTAATCTTCGGTACAGACCAGACAACTTGCATAGGGGTTGTATCCGATGTCAGAC
>JANNNN010001060.1:0-2777 GCA_031398555.1 Planctomycetia bacterium
CTGTCGGACACGATGGTCATCGGAGAATCTTTTTCGAACATCAACTGGCATGCAAAATAAAGTCCCGCCGCATTCGGTGAATCTCCAGCGTTTTTGCAAATCACGGCGATTTGGTTGTCGCCCTTTTTGAGCAGAGTGTGAAGAGGAACCGAATGCAGTTGCGTCCATTCGGTGCCACGATCGGCTTCACGACCATTGATGAACAATGTGAATTCATTATCGCAAGTCAGCATGGCTCCTCCGCGTATCGGCGCATTTTTCAGTTTGAAATCGTATTTGAGTACGATGGTTTCGCCCGCTTTCGGTGGATCGCTTTCGCCCTTGCCCCAAATCCACTTGGCTTCGAGCGGCTTGGCATCGCTGGCCGCTTTATCGACAACTGAATGGAAGATCGGAGCGTCGAACTTGCTCGGCGCGGTTCCAGTAATCTGCCACAGCGCATCGATAAATTGTTCGGCAGTCAACCGTCTCGATCGAGGACCAGCGTACTTGTAAGACAATTCTTTAGCCTCGTGGACAACTTCACTGCGAGACTGGTAGGCTTCCGAGCTGGCAATCAAGACAAGCAATTTTTTGACATCAAATTTGCTGTCGACCAAATAGACCGCCAAGTAATCGAGCAAGTCCGAGTTCCAGGGTTCGGTCTGCATGGCGTCCAGCGGATGAACGATGCCGCGCCCCATCAGACGGTACCAAAGTCGATTGGCAATCGTTCTGGCAAATCTCCCGTTCTCGGTATTTGTCATCAACGCAGCCAGTTGGTTCAGTCGTTCAGCTCGCGGAGCTTTGGGATCCACTTGGCCCAGTTCCGGAAACAGCCAACTCGCTTGCGCCGTTCGTCCAACCGGCTTATCGCAACGGTGGATATCGAGAGTGCGTTCGGAGTAGATCGCAGCCAGCCCATAGGCTTCGTCCAACTTCCATCGATCGATAAAACTATCGTGACAGGAAGCGCACTTCAGGTTAATGCCCAAAAAAGATTGTGAAACGCTTTGGGCAAATTGAATCTCAACCGTTTGTCCGGCACTGACTTCGCCACGCCAGCGAATACCGTCGATGTAGCCTTGGCTTTCGGGGGTAGTTGGCGCGATCAGCTCGCGAGCAAGCGCATCAAAGGGTTTGTTGTCGACCAGTGCTTTGTACAACCAGCCACTAATCTGCTTGCGTCCACCGGTAATGAAGCCCGTTCCGCTGTAGTCGTTGCGAAGCAAGTCGTTATAGAAACTCAGCCAGTGGTCGGCATAGGTAATCTTGTCTTCGAGTAAGGCCTGCGCCTTTTGATTGCGTTTGCCGGTCCCTTTCTCCGCGAGGAAGGACTCCAGTTCCGTGGGCTCGGGAAGCAAGCCAGTTAAATCCAATCGGGCTCGGCGTAGGAAAGTTGCATCGTCGACGCGCACCGGGCGTTTAACGTCGTTGGTGGTCATCCATTGATCGAGAATGCGATCGATCGGATTTTGGCGGCCGTCGACTGCCGGTGGCAGCTCAGGTCGTCGAGGCTTAAGGGGTGGTTCGTAAGCTTGAGGTGCAAACGAAAAACCGGATTCCCACGCCAAGTCCGTGGCGATCCATTGTTCCAGGATCTTGATCTCCTCGGGTTTCAAACGCGGTTTTTCTTTCGGCGGCATCTGTTCATCGATGTCTCCCGATTTCACAAGTTCGATCAATCGCGAATCGGCAGCGTTTTCCAAATCGATATGCCCCGATTCGACGAGCAGCGGTCTCGTGTTCAGCGAAAAACTACCTTTGGCTTCGCGACCACCGTGACATTCGATGCAGTGTTTGCGCAAGATGGGGACAACTTCGTGACTGAAGTCGAGCGCCTGTCCGTTCGCTTGATGGACGTGTAGCGGGTTGATAAGTGCGAGACTGAAAAGCGTGAACAGGCAATATTGACTGGGCATATCGGATACTCGGCAGAGTAGTGGTGCGGGAGGGGCTACGGCTTGTTTCGTTGCGTTGGGTGGCACGCCCTATATTCGACGGGCGTGATTCAAGTACCTAGGGACTTTTAAGTTGACCGAATCAGCCGGAACGTGCTCTAGAGCTTCCCACTTAGAAATCGAAGAGTGGACTGCAATTTATAGGTGACTGATCAGCCGGAAGGCGTTAGCCTCCGGTTACAGCCACAAACCGGGTGCAAGCGTGCTAGCGCACTGCGGCTGATCCCAAATTTAATTTGTGTTGAACCAATAGAGTATAACAGGCGGAAGGGTAACGCTGTGAGGCGGGCTTTTGGTGGTTCGCTCCCGGTACAGCAAGCCTGCCGGATGCGACCAGCTAAACGTCCGCAGCGAATGGTCGCACTCGGCAAACAATTTAAGGAATTCCTTTAGGTAGCTGGTTTCGTTAGAAACTGGTGGCAAAGAAGCGGTGGCTGACAAGCCCCGGTTTCTAACGAAACCCGCTACAATTACTCGTCCAAAATGCCTCACAGCGTTGCCGAGCGGGGAGCGAACCAATAGCAGCCTAGAACCGATGGCCGCGCCTGGGACCGTGCTCAGTGAGTGTAAGAATTTCTGGGCCTTGCTCGGTCATCAGTATCGTGTGTTCAAATTGTGCCGACAATCGCATATCGCGTGTCCGGACTGTCCAGCCATCCTTCTTGTCCAGTCGCGTATAGCGAGTCCCGGCATTCACCATTGGCTCGATGGTAAAGCACATACCGGGCATCAAGCGTTGTTGTTTCGATTTTCGGTCCGGAAAGTGCGGGACGTTGGGTGGCTGATGGAAAACTTCGCCTAAACCATGACCTACGTATTCGCGAACGACTGAAAAAC
>JANNNN010000321.1:0-2179 GCA_031398555.1 Planctomycetia bacterium
GTCATGTAAAGTGACGTCGCTGTGCTAAGCGTATACGTTGGTGATACCGGAGATCCGCTCTCGAAACCTTGTTTGCCCTGCGATTAGTTGAAATAGGTGCTGTCTGATACAATATACCCGGTACAAAATACCCGGTACAAAAAGTCCGTCCAACTTCCAGCCAGTCACTTCAAAAGCGATGGGCTGGAAGTTCATTGTCAATTATTTCTCCGAGTCTGTAAGTCGTAGAGGTTGAAGATTTTCTCAATGAAAGATTGTCGACCCATCCTGTTACTTGCCACTCTGATATTCGTATTTTTTCAGAACGCAGAAGAGCAGATCGCTCTAGGACAGGTTGCAGAGGAAACTGCACCTGCGATAACGGATTCTAGTCAAGCTTCAGCGAGTAACGGGAAACTAGAAAGCGGTTCCTCCGAATTCGATACACGTCGCTTAACGTTTGAAGACCTGAAAGCAGCCGGAGCACTCAAATCGAACTATCGCCGACATCAGGTATTGGGCATTAGCGAAGCGCCCAAATCTGATCTTGAAGGGTTTCAAAAGGTTATTCAGCCCTTGCTGGCTAAGTCCTGTGTGCGATGTCATGGTCCGGACTCCCAAGAAGGGAATTTTCAAATTGACAAGTTGGACCCCGACTTTTCGCATGGAAGCGATGTCAGTTGGTGGCTAGAAGTGGTGGCTGTTCTGAGCAATGGAGAGATGCCACCGCCAGAAGAAGAGCCTCTTCGCGATGAAGATCGCGGCACATTGATCGAGTGGCTAACTAAAGAAATTCATGTTGCTTCGATGGTCCGTCGCTCGGAAAATGGACATTCCTCGTTCCGGCGGATGACTCGCTATGAGTACAACTATGCTTTGCAGGACCTCCTTGGATTGCCCTATGACTTTGCGCGTGACCTGCCGCCAGAATCTATTTCCGAAGATGGATTTTTAAACAGTTCAGAGTTGCTGCACATCTCCGCTAGCCAATTCGGCACATACCGCGAGTTGAGCCACAGCGGGCTGAAGAAAGCTACCGTGCAAGGATCGCAGCCACCGCACATCTACTGGGCTGTAAGCATGAAAGCTGCGGCGGCCAGAGCGTGGGCAAAGCAAGAGAAGGAACTGGAAAAACTCAAGCAAAAATTTAAAGACGATCCAGAAAAACAAAAAACCGAAGTCGATAGAAAAACTGCGGATTTCCAAAATCGACAACGTAGATCACATTTTAAAAATCTCGAAACGGGTCGCGTCGCTGGCGTAGAGTGGGATTACGGCGAAGCAAAGTATGCTTGGAAACCGAGCCAAACTCCAGCCGAAATTCCAGCGGACTTTGATCATGTCGTTATCATTCCTCCAAGGCAACATCTGATCGTGGAACTTGGCGATACAATCCCTGATGAAGGAACGCTTCGCGTGCGAGTCCGGGCTGCTCGAACAAAGATCGACAGTGATCGCGCCCCCAGCTTGCAACTTGAATTTGGCTGGCAAGCAAGCAACGACTCACAAGCATCCGTTCGAATCAGTGCTCGCGATATCGCAGTTGATGCCCAACCCGGTCATCCACAATTTTACCAGTGGGACATCCCGCTGTGTGAAGTTCATCCTCGCAACTCGGTTCGCGGCGTTTGGAAGATGGGAGATCTGCCAAGTCCGTCTGAGTACGTAAAATTTGTCAATAGCTCCGTTTCGGAAGGTGATATCGAAATCGATTTTGTGGAGATCACTGGACCCGTTTATGAGCAGTGGCCACCCGCGTCGCACGCACGCATTTTCTTACAAAGCGAAAACTTTGCGAATGAAACCGTTTATGCGAACGAAGTCCTGTCAAAGTTCATGACTCGGGCCTGGCGACGACGTGTCTCGTCATCAGAAGTTGATCAGAAGATGGCACTGTTCAACAGGATTCGTCCAGCGTGCAATGATTTTCCGGAAGCGATGATTGAGGTCCTTGCGACGGTCCTTTCATCGCCGAAGTTTCTTTACTTGGTGCAAGCTGAATCCGATGCGTCCCAGGCGGGTGCGCTTCATCAGGAAGAATTGGCAACCCGGCTTTCGATGTTCGTGTGGTGTAGTGTGCCCGACGATGAACTGCTTGATCTCGCGGCTCGAGGCGAACTCTGCAAACCCAACATACTTGTCAGTCAAGCGGAACGTATGCTGGCCGATCCAAGGTCTCGGCGATTCTCTGAGCACTTTG
>JANNNN010000435.1:0-9674 GCA_031398555.1 Planctomycetia bacterium
GCCTCGGCTTCTTGCTTGTGACATTCGGCACAAGTATTCGGACCGACGATCTTGGCCGGATCGGACGCAACTGCCCCGTCTGCGGCAAAGCCGAGGATCATCAGCCACCCGTAGAAACAAAGCACGGAAGACCGAAGAAGGGCGCTGAGCCCGAACCCGATCGGCCGAAGGCTATGCACTCTGAGAACGATATTAACTTCTCACTCTTGCTTCAGCCATCCCATATGCCTTCATCGGCCGTTCCCGCCGGTTGCGGGGGCGATCGAGAGCGAGCTGGTCCACCTGCCGTTTGGTGAGCGCAGCGAGCCACCCCATCGCGCGCGAAAGAACGCCGTCCTCGACCGTGTCATCGGCCGTCGGCAGGAACGGATCCGCGTAGCAGGCTGCGCCGGAGCGCGCCGCGATCGATTTGATCGAATCGACCATCCCCGGAGCGCCGCAGGCGTAGAGCACATCGCTCGGCAGCAGGGGTGGCAGATAATCGGTCGGACGGCCGAGATTGGTCAAGGTCTGCGGCGTGCTGCATACAGGCACGACAAGGACATTGGGAAAGCTGGCCAGCCGCACGAGAGCCGGCCACATGTAGAGTGACTCTATAGTGCGGCCGCCGGCGATGATCATCAACATGCGCTCCGGGTTCTCGCGCAGCGCAGCGACGGCGATCGACCAGATCGGCGCAAAGCCGGTGCTGGTGGCGACGAGAATCAGAGGGCTTTCCAGATCGGGGCTGTCCAGATTGGGTCGGAAATGCGCCGAGCCATAGGGCCCGGTCAGCTTCACCCGATGGCCCGGCTTGATGCGCTTTCCGAGCGATGAAGTGACACGCCCATCCTTCATGCGTCGGACATGGAACCAGACCGAGCAGCCGTTCGGATTGCCGTGCAAGGGCGACGAGCCCACAACAGGTTTGCACTTTGCGGATATCGTCAAGTTGCTCGAAGTGGTCCAGCGCTTAGTCGACTTAGGGAATACTGTTTTGCTGATCGAACACAACCTCGATGTCATCAAAGCGGCTGACTGGGTGATCGACATCGGTCCCGAAGCTGGCTGGGAAGGTGGACAGGTTGTCTTTGCAGGCACGCCCGAAGGCTTAGTTGAACACGCTAAGCAAGTCATGCCCGCGGACTCAACTACTCCCGTGGCAGCTCTCGTGGCTGAGGCTGCCAGCGTCAGCAAATCCCGCAAAAAACCGCGAGCCACCAAACCTTCAACCGCCACCGCCCAACCAACGCTACTACGCAGTTACACCGGTGAAGCCCTTATTCCGATGCTCGAAACGGCTAAGTACGAAGATCGCGAAACATGGGACGCCAGCGAACTGGCTCGCAAGCAAGCGGGTGATCTTGAACTTGAACAAATAGGTCGCGATACGCTGTTGCCTTGGCAGGCCGACGGTCGCCGTTGGCACACTAGCGACAGCGTCGACCGCAAGGGCGAACCGATTCGATGGGAACGCGATTTGCTCGTCAAAGTCGCCGACGCCATCGAAGCTGACGGTGGGTTCTCACCCATTAGCTGGGAGAATCGAAGCATCGTCGAAGTCAGTGGTCCAGTGAAGAGCAAAGGCTGGTTCATGCATGCCATTACCGCTGAGACGTGGCTTTTGAAACTGAAAATTCGCGTTCCACGTCGAGCGTTCACTAAGAATCAGCTTGAAAGCGTTGCGTGCATGCCTACGCTGAATCAGATGGAAGAAATCGAGCAGTATGGCAACGAGCCACGAGTCCGAGCCAAAGCGGCAGGTGCTTGGATGGAATTGGAATTGCGTCCCCATTCGCTCGATGAGATCGACACGCCAAAGTTTTGGAAATGGTTCGGTGAGGCGATGAATGCTTTTCTAGGTAAGACTCCGAATGATTCGCTTCCGGAAGAATCCGTCGAGCCTGAAAAGCACATGCCTTGGAAAGTTTTAAAGCAACGCTGGCATTCGCTTCGGAAAGGCTTCCCGCCTGGCCGCACGATCGTTTGGCCCGCTGAAACGCTGAGTGTCTTTATACAATCGGTACACCAAACGTCGGGCGAAGGCCGTTGGCGTTGGGACGAACAAACCCACGCTAGATACTATCTGCCTGGGCAGGAAGAACCTTGGATTACACTGCATACGAAACGTCCAGAAGCACTCATTGCGGTGCTGACCGGACCGCCTGGATTTGTCCCTGGAGCCTTGAAAGCATCGCTGCCTATACCGGTCCAGATCACCACGCGAGGCGAAACAGCGGAACAGCTGCAAATTTCATTTACCGAACTTCAACAGCCACGAGATTCTTCGGTTAAGAAACTACTAGCGGCTCATTTGGAGTTTTTTAATTCGAAGACAGTTTGATAAATGCAATCCTTCAACCACGTTTGTCGGCAAATGCATGAATTACACTTGGTTTTACCGCCGAGTTTTCGTTAGGATGGAAATAAGGCAAAATGATTTTTGTACCGAATTTGGTCTTGTGAGCCGACGGCGCTAGCCGCGGGCAACGGTGGATAGCTGCTTGGGAGTAACATCAAGCGTGCCAGTGCCAATGCTAATGACTATGAAGCTCGCTGTGCCGAACTTGCCCCCCGTTCTATCGCCACTGGTTTAAACAACTTTGAATGAATATCGCTTTGATGCCCGCAGCTAGCGCTGTCGGCTCCTAGTATGATCCCTAAATAAAATCGCATAACTGAAATTTCTTACGGAGTAAATCGATGCTAAAACTATCACAAATTGCATTGCTCATCGGGCTGCTCGCGATGCCAAGCGTTGCGTGGTGCCAAAACGAGGGCCAGGACAAGCTGGACGAAGCGACCGGTCTAAAGCTCGAAGCTAAGACGCCGGACGAATTGAAGAAAGTGATTAAGCTCTGCGAGGAAGCGATCAAGGCGGGGCTCGATGAAGGGAATAAGACTTTCGCTGACCAAATGCTTGCCGCAGCGGCCCTTCAACGCGCGCAGATGATGGTCCAGCAATTGCCTCGCGTCGCCAACAATCCGAGTTCGGTCCGCAGACTGCGCGACGAAACGATGTCCGATCTCGACAAAGCATTGAAAGCGAACCCCAAGTTGATCGAGGCTCTGCTTTTGAAGACTCGCCTGGAAGCGATTCCTGGGGGAAATCGAGAAAACGCGATTAAAACAATTACGAAAGCCATCGAGTTACTTGAGGATAAACCAGTCGACCAAGCCACCGCATATCTTCTGCGCGCCTCGTTGCAGGAAAGCACTGAAGATAAACTTAGTGATCTGCAAAAAGCCATTGAAGCGGACTCAACAAATTCGGATGCGTGGCAAGCCCGCGTGGCGGTATTGCTGACCACCGGTAAGTTGGATGAAGCAGTTGCTGACGCCGGGAAGTTGCTCGAAAAGGATCCGAACAATTCATTCGCACTCGAAGCGGCCGTCACCGCCTTGTTCCAATTGAAGAAGTTTGACGAGGCTGTGACTCTGCTGACGGCGCGAATCGAAAAAACACCCAAAAGTGGCCCCGTCTATCGTGCCAGAGCTAGAGCCTACATTCTAAAGGAAGACGTTGATAAAGCGATGGACGACGTCAACAAGGCGATTGAACTGGATCCGAAAGACGCCGAATCGATGCTCTTGCGCAGTCGTCTCTACTTCAGCAAAGGCGAAGTTGAAAAAGCGAGCCGCGATGTAAGCGACGCGCTGGCTATTGCACCTGACGCGGTTGATGGCGTGGCGATGCGGAGCTTGGTCGCTTCTCAGGAAGGGCGGTTCGCGGATGCAATCACCGACTTGGAATTGCTTGTACGTTTCGATCCTTCAAATACGCGTTGGATAATTCAACTCGGTTCACTCTATCAGGCAGATAAGCGTCCGCGTTTGGCGATCAAGTTATTTGACGAACTGCTGAAGCAAAAACCGAAAGAGTGGCGAGCTCAACGAGTACGCGGCGATGCAAAACTAAGCATCAACGACCATGCCGGTGCAATCGCCGATTACGAAGCGGCACTCAAGATCATCGAAGACATGGATAGCAAGCAGCGTGAAGAAGAGGACATCGACTTCAGTGGACTACTCAACAATCTAGCCTGGGTGCTTTCCACGTCGCCCCAAGACGCCGTCCGAGATGGCAAGCGGTCACTTGAACTAGGGCTTAAAGCCTGCGAAGCCACGGAGTATAAGCAAGCCCATATTCTGAGTACCCTCGCAGCTTGTTATGCCGAAACCGGGGATTTTGAGAACGCTCGTAAGTGGTCCGAAAAAGCCGTTGAACTTGGCGCTAAAGAGGACAACGAGCAATTGGAACAGCTTAAAAAAGAGCTGGAAGGATACAAGCTCAACAAGCCTTGGCGGGAAGAACAAAAAACGGAAGAGAACAAGAAAGCGCTTAACGGTGGTGGAGTCATTGAGACGTAAGTGCCAGACGGCTAACCTGTATTGCGAGTCAGTCA
Source organism: Planctomycetia bacterium (assembly GCA_031398555.1). GTDB lineage: Bacteria > Planctomycetota > Planctomycetia > Pirellulales > Pirellulaceae > Aureliella. The sequence goes on from JANNNN010000435.1 coordinate 4,386, forward strand.
TTCATTGCGGATTCAGCCACCCCAATTTCCATCGGGCTTGGATTCGTGAATCACTCAGGCAATCTAGCCATCTCAACTTTAGGAAGACTACCGGTGAGGGCTTTCATGAACTCAACTATGTCAGCCTTGTCCTGCTCGGTGGCTTCGAACTTCTTGATCTTGTCGCTCAAGTTCGGATTGGGATGGCCACCTTTAGCGTACCAGTCAACAACTTCTTCGAGTGTCGTTTGGCTACCATCGTGCATGTAGGGCGCCGTTAAGGCCACGTTGCGGAGCGTTGGAGTCTTGAAGGCACCGCGATCGGCAGCGTTACCAGTCGTAGTTTCGCGGCCAAGATCAGGCTTCTCGACAGCCATTCCAACACCCAAGTTGTGATATTTTTCATCAGTGAAATTCGCGCCCACATGACAAGCGGCGCAATTAGTTTTGGAGCTGAAAAACAACGTCCGCCCTCGCAAAGCAGATTCGTTCATCGGATGCGCATCGGCATTTGCTTTCAACTTCATGTACTTCGCGTACAACTCTGGATCTTCGGTCTTGAGGGTATCGAGATCTTCGAGATCGTCTTTAAAAACTTCCTTGAGCTTGATAAAGGATTCGTTTGCGTCGTACACGCTATCACCGGTCACGAGGACGCGTTCGAACGAGGCGATAGCGCGGCCGATGTCATCGATGTTTGGCGCACGGCTAAAGATCTTTTCGAACTGCTTGCGGTAGACCTTGTTTTCACTGACTAGCTTTACCGCGAGATCGTGCGTGAAGGCCATCTCAATTGGATTAGCGATCGGACCAACGGCTTGCGCTTCAAGCGAATCAGCCCGTCCGTCCCAGAATTGTTCTTTACTCAGGATGCGGTTGTAAGCGACCGGTGAATTGCGATTGCCAGTCTGACCAGCAACGCCGACTCCGAACTGTGTTTCCTTGGCGTAACCGAAGCTGGGATGGTGGCAATCTGCACAGCTCACCTCTGCGTTCTTTGAAAACCGCTTGTCGAAATAAATCTGTCGGCCCAGTTCAATTTTGGCGCGGGTCAGCGGATTATCGGCAGGTATGTAGACTTGCGACTTTCCGATTTGCAGGGCAGGCGGAAGTTCGATTTCTAGTGCTTGGTGGTTTTCCGGCGCATTCAGCCAAGTTTCGACTTCCACCATTTTGAGTGTTCCAAAACCAGGGATTCCGTTTGTCAAGGAATCGAGGCCAAGTCGAACTTGAGTTCCTTCAACTGCGAATACAGACGCGCTCAGGGACAAGAAAAGTGCAGCGAAAGCACAGGGAAATCTATACATGGTCCAAAGTCCGTGAAGCGGGAGGGGTCGTAGCCTAGGCTTCAAGCCTGGGAAGACTGCGCGGGAATCGAAGCTTTTCCCCAGGCTGGAAGCCTAGGCTGCGAACGCTCGGGACGAATGGTCCCAAGCCACAGTGCAACAATCTTTTGTAGTTCGCTTGGCAAGTCTTTTCCAGGGCTTGCGGTGGCAATTGGTGAGATTTACGCGGCACGAATTGGCCACACCCCTCGAAGGTCACCGCCATCGAGGCTAAATTTATTCGCTTGACGATCTGGATTTGCTTCCAGGATCCACGGATTTGCAGACTCCAAACACCCTTGAGATCAAGTTGCCTAAATGAAAGCCATTGCTGTTCGCCCTGGAAAACCCTCGAGTGTCCATCTTCGCGACATTCCCGCTCCGAAACTTGACAGTGTTCCAGGCGGGAAGGGTATCCAGATCAAAGTTCTCAAAGTCGGCGTCGATGCGACAGACCGCGAGATCAATGACGCTCTGTACGGCAATTCCCCTCCCGGCGACGACTATTTAGTCTTAGGGCATGAGTGTTTTGGCATCGTCGAAGCCGTTGGACCGAACGTGCGAACGATTAAACCCGGCGACTACGTTACCGCGACCGTCCGCCGCCCGGGTGGTTCGATCTACGATCAGATCGGCACCTACGACATGACTAGTGAAGAGACTTATTACGAGCGAGGAATCAATCTGCTGCACGGTTACCTAACCGAGCGAATCGTGGATGGAGAAGAGTATGTTGTTCGGGTGCCACAGGGTTTGAAGCACTTACACGTTTTGATGGAGCCGATGAGCTGCGCTGCCAAAGCGATTCAACAAGCTTTCGAAGCTCAACGAAGGATGCGAGTCTGGCGACCGCAGCGCGCGTTTGTGCTCGGCGCCGGCCAGATTGGACTTTTATCCACAATGGTGCTGCGATTAAAGGGACTGGATGTCTACACCTTAGCCCGCGCTCCAGGACCACATCTCAAGAGCGAAATCGTAACCGGTATGGAAGCAACCTACATCAGCACCCAAGAAACACCGCTCATGGACTTGGTTAAAAAAGTTGGCAAAGCGGATTTGATTGTCGATGCAACCGGCAGCAGCTCGATCGCTTTCGAAGCCATGCAAGCTCTCGGTCATTGCGGTGCCCTTGTTTGGACGAGTATCACCGGCGGCAGCAAGAAAACCGAAGTGCCATCCGACAAGGTGAACATTGAATGGGTTCTCGGAAATAAACTTTTGCTCGGCTCCGTGAACGCCAACCGTGAGTACTTCGAATCGGGCATCAAGGATATGGCCCTGGGTGAAGTCATGTACCCTGGCGTATTGCAAAAGATTCTTACCAATCCAGTCAACGGTCTCGACAACTTTGCTGAGATGATGCGTTTGCTGGTCGAAGACAACTCTGCGCTGAAAGTCTTCGTCAATGTGGCGGATGAATAAAAAGTATTGCATCGCGGCTATTCTCTTGGGCGTGCTGGGCTGTAACAAACCAGCGAGCACACCCAGAGAAGCTGTTACAACATCGCCCGAACAAGCCGAATTGAGTTTCGAAGAACAATTTGCTCAAGTAATTCGGGGTGGATCGATTGCGATCCGGCTCGAGCAAGCTAAGATCACCGACGATCAGCTTCGGCAACTCGCCGCACTCAGCGAGAAACTGCTTGAGTTGCAACTGGATGCAGGCGTCATTGACGACTCTTCGCTCGAATCGCTTACGAAGTTGACTGCTCTCGAGCATTTAAGATTGCGAGATAGTCCCATCACTGATGCCGGGATTGTCAAACTAGACTCGAGTAAGTTGCCCAATCTCAAGATCATCAATTTGCCCCAGTCGACTCTAACTGCTACTGGACTCAAGCATCTTGGAAAATTTCCAAAACTTGTTCAGTTGCGATTGAGTGCTTCGAAGTTAAACGACCGCGCCGCTGAGGTACTTGCAACATTCCCAGCTCTTCGATCGTTGCATTTGATCGGACCAACGTTCACCGACGTCGCGCTTGACCAACTCGCCACAGCTCCGAAGCTCTCATCGCTTTACATCGACGAATGCCATCTGAGCGACGCCGCCTGGGGACGACTCTTCAAAGCCAAACCCAGCATCCACGTTCACATCGACCAGCATCACCACGACCGCGATCCCAACGCGGATCACTGATTGGATGAGTGTCGGAACAGTTGGCTCAATCGTTCCGAGCAACGATTCTTCATCGCGTGCGCATTCCCCGCCGCGTAGCGGCTCAAGCACGTAGCTGCGGGCGTAAGCCCGCAGTATTGCACGATGAAATCCCGATAGCCGCGAAGCGGTGATAGCGCCACGTTTACTTGCGGTCCTCTAACCAAAATTCTTCAGCAACCTGTCGTCGCGGCAGAAATCTATATTGTGACCGTTGGTTTCAACCACGTGAAATTGCTATCACCGCTACGCGGCTAGGTTCCACGTGGGGCTGGATTCTGCGGGCTCACGCCCGCAGCTAAATGCTTAAACCGCTACGCGGATCCCCACGCGACAAAGAAAAAGGGATGCCCGAGGGCATCCCTATGTGTTCTATTTAGCTTGGCAGCACCATCGATTAGGTACCAAATTCCGGTCTGCGGCGGCCGAGCTGCTCTTGCAGGCGAGCGACTATGCTTGAATGCATTTGGCTTACGCGGCTTTCGCTTAAGTCAAGCGTCGCGCCAATTTCCTTCATCGTCAGTTCTTCATAATAATAAAGAATGATGATCAAGCGCTCGTTGCGATTAAGACCTTTGGTGACCAGACGCATCAAATCGCTCTTCTGCACGCGACGAGTAGGGTCTTCACCCTTCTTGTCTTCGAGGATGTCGATTTCGCGAACATCTTTGTAACTGTCGGTCTCGTACCACTTCTTGTTCAAGCTGACGAGGTTCACCGCACTGGCTTCCATGAGCATCTTATCGAGCTCAGGCGCAGGAATCTGCATGTGCTCGGACAGTTCACGTTCGGTGGGAGCGCGACCGTACTTTGTTTCAAGGTGTTTCTTCGCTTCGCCAAGTTTGCTGGCCTTGCTGCGAACTAAACGTGGAACCCAGTCCATCGTTCTCAGTTCATCGAGCATCGCACCACGAATACGCGGTACGCAGTAGGTTTCGAACTTGACTCCTCGGCCAGTGTCGAATGCATCAATTGCATCCATCAAGCCGAAGATGCCTGCGCTGATCAAATCGTCCAGTTCGACGCCGTCTGGCAAGCGTTGCCAGATGCGATCGCCGTTGTAACGGACGAGCGGCATGTACTGTTCGATCAGACGGTTACGCAGATCAATATTATCTGGTTCAAGTTTGTAACGTTTCCAAACTTCTTGAATATCCACTTCGGGCGCGATCGACGTTGCCATCCAATCCTCCATGATTTTCCTGGCAGTAGTGGCGCTAGTTGTCCAAGGGTAAATTGCGCCTAACTCAAGTTGTATTCAACTGTGTAGGCTACATCGCGTCGATCGAGCCACCGATCTCAGCCATGCAGGATTTCTCAGTCGAGGCGAGTTTTAGCGGGAACTTTTCTTGAAAGCCATGCCAACTTCTTCGGTTTATTCCGAAGGAGATTCGGTTGGGCTGTCGGCGGCGGCAGTTAAGCGAGCCATTTCACTTCGGAAACGATTTTCTACCGAATCGCACACAGTTTGGTCGGCTATCCAGCCGATGCAAAAGCCTAGTGCTGAGAACGCGGCGAAAACCACCAGAGCCTGTACCAAAATCTCGTCAGCTAAGTTACCAAGAACCAGTCCACGCAAAATGGCGAAGCACATAGCCACTGCCCCAAGCACGCCAGAGTATGCTCGGGCCATTTGCTAGCCTCCTGCTCGCTGCGACCATCCTATGATTTCAACAACCAAGTTTATTGAAGAAATCGACAATTTCCCTCACTCGAACAAGCTGCCTGCACTTCCATATACAGACAGCCTGCCCGACACTCCACTTATCGGCAGCAGGGTACCGGAAGTTTAGTTTTATTTTTTTAGGCTGTAAAAGCTCACTAAGTTAA
>JANNNN010000471.1:0-5119 GCA_031398555.1 Planctomycetia bacterium
ACCTATAGTTTTTCACCCACAAATTCTGCCGACCAGCCAAAAAACTAGATGTCTTTAAAAGAATATTTAACCTGAAAAAATCGGACTCGGGCGGTACAAGGACCTCGCTACAGCCGTTCTGCCGGCGATTTTGGTCTGAATTAGGGCCCCCTCTGGAGCTAGAGCCGACAGGGAAATCACTCGCCTTAGCGCAGAACTATGAATGGCTGCCCATACTTCCCCGGGGCAGCGCAGCTTCAAACGGCTATGCACCGGGAAGTGATTGACGATGCTGAAACTTGGCCGCAGCTAAGCTGCGCGGTTTAGGATCTGAGTTGACCGCCTAGTTCTTCACGCCAGACAACTCTGTCCTTGGAGAAGCCAAACCAATTTCGTAGGGGCATCTGCAAACTCGCGCCCCTGTTAACTCGGCTTGCACTTTCTTTCCCTGCGGAAGCTTTGACCAACCGGTTAACACAAATCGCGAGATAAAGTATTTGCTCGGGTTAACATCTCTAGCAGGTGAATTAACTCTCTCGGTTAACGGCCACAAGCTAGTTAACAGAATGCGGCGATCGGAGAGTTCGTTTGGCGATTGTCGTCAGAGAGTTTGAGACGTTCCCCCTTTGAGATTGGCTTACAGTGAAAGCCCTTGGCTATTTGCGGTTTATTCAATGTTGTTCGTGGCGAGTTGATATTTCGAAAACGACGGTGCGATGGCAAATCTTTCTGGCAAACGAATCGCAATTGCTGGCGGCAGCGGGTTCTTGGGGCTATCCATGGCAGAGCATTTTGCCGGGGTTGGCGCCGATGTGACGATTCTGTCGCGGTCTAAGCCGAAGGCGGTTGGTCGCTGGTCGCATCATTTCTGGGACGGGCGAACGCTTAGTGATTGGACGGCAGTACTCGATGGAGCAGACGCAGTTGTGAACTTGGCGGGCCGGACGGTGAACTGTATCAAGACGCCCGACCACCAGGATGAGATTCTGCGATCGCGTGTCGAGTCAACGCGGGCGCTGGGCGAAGCGATGCGTGCTGTGAACGCACCACCGCCGGTTTGGGTGCAAATGAGTACGGCTCACATTTATGGTGACCCGCCCTCCATCGTTTGCGATGAGGACAGTGCGGAGGGCATCGGATTCGCGCCTGCGATCGGTCGGGCGTGGGAAGCAGCGTTCGCGGAGAGTAAATTACCCAATCAGCGCGGTGTCATCATGCGCACCAGCTTTGTAGTCGGTCGTGATCGCGGTGCCGGCGGAGGTGCGCTGGCGACGCTTGGGTTGATCTCGAGACTCGGCCTCGGTGGCAAAGTTGGAAAAGGCTCGCAGGGAATGTCGTGGATTCACGAAAACGATCTCAACAGTTTGTTTGCCAATGCGATTTCCGACGATTCGATGTCTGGCGTCTACATCGTCTCTGGGCCAAACCCTGTCTCGCAAGTGGAGTTCATGCGGACGCTTCGCGCGGTCATCGGAATTCCAATCGGTCTGCCCGCCTTCGAGTGGATGGTTCGAATCGGGGCACCCCTAGTGTTTCGTACCGACCCAGAACTTGCACTTTACGGTCGCTATGTTGTGTCGAAGCGACTGGCCGACGCGGGTTTTGTATTTCAGTTCCTCAAGCTTGAGTCGGCATTAAGGGATCTGTATGACCGCAACAACTGATCGCACTTGGCAATTGCCAAGACATCCCTGGATCATGCGGATGACTTGGTCGGAATTGCTATTTGCACATTGGCCTGTCGATCCCAGTGTTTTGGCACCGCTGCTTCCCAAAGGACTTACGCTCGACACACTTGATGGCAAAGCCTGGATCGGCGTGGTACCGTTCTTGATGTCGGATATCGCACCGAGATGCTGCCCATCAATTCCGAAGCTGAGTCGCTTTCTGGAATTGAATGTTCGCACCTACGTGATTTATGACGGCAAGCCTGGAGTTTGGTTCTTCTCGCTTGACGCTGCAAATCGAATTGCCGTTCGTGCAGCGCGGGCAACGTTCAATCTGCCTTACATGGATGCGAACATGTCGCTGAACAAGGACGATTCAGAGTTGATCACCTACCGGAGTGAACGAACGCATCGAGGTGAGTCGCCAGCCACGTTTGATGCAAGTTATCGAGCGATCGGTGAAGCCTTCCATGCTCAACCTGGCACGCTCGAGCATTGGCTGACGGCACGTTACTGTCTCTACAGCGCTGATCACAAGGGTCGCTTGCATCGAGGCGAAATCGACCATGCTCCGTGGACATTATCACCAGCCAGTTGCACAGAGCGTCTGAATACAATGTGCGAACCATGGGGTATCGATTTGATTGGCCAACCACATCTCCTTTTCGCTCAGCCGGTCGCCGTCCGCGCGTGGTTGGCTACTCGATGCGACTCCTAGTTGGCCGCGACGCCTCTTGATAACGCGTGGGATACGACTGAAACTGTAGTCTCGGCCCTTTATAGCTTTGCGATTTTCTAGAATGAACGAGACATGATCGATGCAGGCGAACGCAAAGCGATTGAGCAACAGTTGGCATTGCACGTCGATCGACTCGCGGGATTGATCGGACCACGGACGCACAGCAAGCCGAAAACGATCCAAGCCACCATCGGATATCTTCGCGCACAGTGGGAGTCGATGGGATTCGAAGTTGCCGAGGAGCCGTTCGATGCGCTGGGCGATCCAGCGACGAACTTAGTCGTCACCCAAGTTGGCTCACGTGCTCCCGACGAAGTAATCTTACTCGGCGCTCACTATGACACAGTGCCATCGACACCCGGAGCTGATGACAACGCATCAGCGGTAGCCGTTCTGCTGGAAGTGAGTCGCTTATTGAAAAAGCACGTTGGCGGGCGAACGATCCGCTACGTCGCGTTTGCCTGCGAGGAGCCACCTTACTTTTATGTGGACGCGATGGGCAGTCAGTACCACGCCCGACAATCGCGTATTCGCGGCGACAAAATCGTTGGCATGTTGTGCCTTGAGATGGTCGGCTACTTCAGCGACGTGGTAGGGTCCCAGTCTGTGCCTTCTTCGATACCAAAACTCCTCCATCGTTTCATTCCAAAGCGCGGCAACTTTCTCGCCGCCGTCGGTAATCTGGCATCTTGGAAGTTAGCATACGGCTTTCGTCGTGGCTTCAAGCGAGGCACGCGACTACCACTTTTCTCGATTTGCTTGCCCGAAAAGATCAGCGAAATCCGGCTCAGCGACAATAGTTCGTTCTGGGACAAAGGCTATCCGGCGTTGATGCTTACCGACACCAGCTTCCTTCGCAATCCGAACTATCACTTGGCTACAGACACGCCTGATACCCTCGACTACCCACGCATGGTCGACGTGAGTCTTGGTGTAGCATCCGCAATACGGCGATTAGGCCGATGATTCCGCAGCCGCCCTTTGCTGCCGAGTCGCTGGGACTTTTTTGCTACCCTTTGTTAGAGCGGCGAACCCAGAATTTCCACGCCGAGATACCGAGGATGGGCAGCCCGACCAAAGCCGCAACGCCAGCGATAAGGTGCGCGATCGTGTGCTCAACTGCGGGCTAGTACGCATCAACTCCGGGTGAAGGGTCGTTTAGGTTTGGAAATTCACGTCGGATATAAATGCGTAGTAGACGAATCCCAACGACACGCTGAGAATCGCAAGACCGAAAACAATGCCGATTCCAGGCATTACCGGAAATGCTCGCGCCGTGGTCAAGTCAGATCGGTTTGGCGGTGGCGTGTAAGGATTCGTCAGAGCTAGTCTCCTCGGATTTTCTTTGCGCCATATGACAGCCTGAATGGCGACGCCTTAGCCAAAGATGTTTCGGTGCGGTCTAGTAGCCATCCGTGAGTCGCAACCGACTCGCAAGATAGCCGGTAGCTTCGGAAAGATCGACGTCGGCGATTAATACTCCGTGCTGGCCATGCGGCTGATGTGCTAGCAACGTACCATCCGGAGAGATTACTGCTGAAGTGGTCGATGCGCCTAGGATCGCATTGTTGACGGTAGCAAAGTAGCACGTGTTCTCTGCTGCCCGGCACAAAGCCGCCTTCTCGTGAAAACTATTGTGAGGGTCCGCGAATCCACTTGGCCGGAAGTGCTCGTCGTCCACCAGTTCGGTATGCGGATGAAAGACAATTTGCGCCCCGTTGCGAGCGGCCCAGCGAACCGTCTCGGGATATCGCCAACCTTCGTGGCAAATGACAATTCCGAACGTCAGACCACTACACTGAAACACACGACGCTGAGAACCAGGCGAATAAACACTCTCCTCCGAAGGGTCGAGCTGTACCTTATCTTGGAAACCAACGAATTGTCCATCGGAGTTCGTAACTCGAGTTGTGATCAGCAGTCGGTCACCATCGAGTCGTTCCGTACCGAGAATCACCGCAATGCTCGCTTCGCCTGCCGCTCGATCAATGGCGGACCACGCGCGGGTCAAAAAGTCAGTATCACAGTCCGCGAGGGTGTCTCCGATTCGATAGCCCGGCACAAAGCTTTCGGGAAAACAAACGATTGCTGCATCCAGACTCGCTGCCTCGGCGATCGTTTCCAAGGCGATCTCAAGCGAGTCCTCAGCACTATTACCGACAACGACGTTTGCCAACGCAATTCGAACTATTGACATATGTGTAAACCTACGAAGAAGTTGTTGAACATTTGCGGTTGGCAGCACTGGCAATCGCTGAACAGCGATCAGCAAAGTAAACTTTTTTCTTACTCGATTTCAAAGCCGCCCAAACTGCCAGAGCGATTCGTCCTGCTTTGGACGTACGCTGCATCGACACCGGCGTGTGTATCGCTTGGGACGGAATCAGGTTTGAGTTAATTTAGATTGTGATCCAGGTGGGGCGACAGTAAATGAGTAAGCAGCGGTACTCGATGAAAATTCAAGAGACGATCGATCGATTTCTCATGACTGGCGATTAACCTATCAACTGGAATTACTCCGCCGCGTCGGCTTTGCTTTCGTTGAACTCTAGCACAAAAACAGTTGCTTCGTCGCCTTCGGTGCGTGGAAGGAATAGAGCGATGGCCGACCGATTAAAAGTCCTTTTCGTTTGTAGCAAGAACCAGTGGCGCAGTCCGACCGCAGAAGCCATCTACCGCGATGACGCGAGGGTATCGGTGCGCTCACGCGGTACATCCAACGCGGCTGCGCGGC
>JANNNN010000489.1:0-1079 GCA_031398555.1 Planctomycetia bacterium
GAGCGATCAGCAGCCCGCCAATCATCTACTCGCATCAGTTTCGAAATCTCGTTCTCAAAGAGATCCGACGAGGGTTCCTCCTGGATAAAAGACAGCGAGATTTTCTGGAAGCGGAACTTAATAAAAACGAGGTCGAGCTCAGGGAGATGCTGAGACAGTTTCAGGCGGAAGAAGGCCCAACCGATGGACTCAGCGGATACAATACTTACGCAGTCGCAACAACTGTGCTGACCGTCCCGGCGAACTCGCGAACTCGCGAACTTTTCCAAGTCGCCAAATACTTGCGGATTTTATATTGGAGTTTTTACATTGTCGGTTGAATTGACGGCTGAAGAGTTACGACTAGTAGCATCGAACGATCGCGCGGAAAATTGGCAGCGATGGGGTTCGTATCTTTCCGAACGCCAGTGGGGGACGGTCCGCGAGGATTACTCGACAAACCAAGAAGCGTGGGATTACTTCCCACACGACCACGCGCGCAGTCGCGCGTATCGATGGGGCGAAGATGGACTACTGGGGATCTGTGACCGTGAATGTCGGCTGTGCTTTTCATTCGCGTTTTGGAACACTCGCGATGACATTTTGAAGGAACGTCTGTTCGGTTTGAGCGGCCCGGAAGGCAATCACGGCGAGGATGTTAAGGAAGCGTACTTTTATGTGGACGCGACGCCGACTTATTCATACATGAAAGCGGTTTACAAATATCCGCAGTGCAAGTTTCCTTACGAGCAACTAGCCAGTGAAAACCGCAGTCGCAACCGTCACCAATCGGAATTGGAGTTGCGTGACCTGGGCGTGTTCGACCATCAAAACTATTTTGACTGCGTTATCGAGTATGCCAAGAACTCACCGGATGACATCTTAATTCGCGCGACGATTCATAATCGCAGTGCCAAGCCTGCAGCAATCCACGTGCTGCCCCAGTGGTGGTACCGCAACACATGGACTTGGGATTGCACGCACGAAGGTTGCTCGCCCAAACCAACCATTCGCCGGCAGGATGAGCACTTGGTTGCGATGCATCTCACGCTGGAAAAGTGGCTGATGAAATGCGATGTAAGCTCCGATGGCAAGCAGCC
>JANNNN010000501.1:0-7349 GCA_031398555.1 Planctomycetia bacterium
CGATACAACTTTCGGCGATTCAGGTTTTGTGCGACTTGGGTTTCAAGCCCTTTATGCGAATGCAAAAATCGTTGCGGACTCGAAGGACGGTTTCTTTTTGATAAAGAGTCTTTATCAAACAGGAGCCATAACGAAATACAATGCATCAGGATCTATTGACACGACCTTTGCGCAGTCGGGATCGTTTGTCCTTCCGGGAATCGCAAACTACCATGTAGTGGTTGACGACCAAGGGGCCATCTCCATCGTTGGCGTGCGATATATTGGGACCGATGAACTGTTAACCGCCATTCATTTGAATGCTGCTGGGACGCCGGACGAGAGTTTTGGGATCGGGGGAATGCGGACGAATGCAACTCCAGTTTCACTTGCCTACCCCGTAATCGATCGAACGGACGGTTCGATCTTTTTCCTACAAGACACGCGGGATTTTTCTACGACCGCGCAAGTCTTTTCCGTGGTCAAGTACTCCGCCAACGTTACACGCGATGTTTCATTTGGCATCGGTGGCCAGGGGACTTCGATGGCCTTTTCGATACTCGCCGGTCAAGTCGTATCAGGAGATAGCCTAATAGCCGCTCCGAAGTGAAAGCTGCCTCGTTAAGCAAAGCTAGAACTGCTAGAAAATTGTGAATCGCGATCTATCTGCCGTTGTGGGCTAACTGAGGTCGCGCTTTTTACCCAATTGCGATCTTGGAACATTTGCATAAATTTGCTGTTGGGAAAAGCACCCCACCATCCAATGCAAGTCAATACAATTTCAAGCGTTTCTGACTATCCTATTAGCTACTCGCGTTCAAAAGTCTAAATTGTAGCGCCATTCGATTCGCAAGGTTCACCATGATTTATGCTCGTTACAGGGAAGCAGCCCGCGTTTTTGGGGCCAGAATTACCTACCTATTCACAACCTGCTTGATTTCCTATTTACCGCTCGTCAATGAAGTTTCCGCTCAAGGCACATCACCGGACGTTGGCATCCGATTTCAACCGCCTAGTGCCGTTCTGTTAACCAACGCCAAGATCATCGTCAGTCCAGATCGATCGATGGAGTCGGCTGACCTGTTGGTTCGCGATGGCAAGATCGTCGAAGTGGGTGTCCACTTGGCAGCCCCGCCGGACGCGGAGGTCCTCGACTGCAAGAACAAGTACCTGTATCCGGGTTTGATCGATGCCTATGTTGAATTTCCAACCGCAGCCGCTGCTCCGCCTGCCGTATCATGGAACACAAGTGTCCAGCCACATCGATCACTGAGTGAACAGCTAAAGCCTGACAACGCCAAACTGCAAGCGCTTCGCAAGTCGGGTGTCACGATTGTGCTTGCGGCCCCTGACAACGGCATCTTCAAAGGTCAGAGTTGTATCATCACAACCGCCGAAAAGCCGCTCGAGGCGACCCTGCTAAAGTCCGATGTGTTTCAACACATTCGCTTGCTCCCGGAACGACAATCGCGTGGCAGTTATCCGAGCAGTCCGATGGGCGCGGTGGCTCTAGTGCGTCAGACATTGATGGACGCTAGTTGGTATCAACAAGCGCAGCAAGCCTTCGAGTCCAATCCGGCCATCCAAGCTCCTGAAGTTAACGTATCCTTGGCGGCCCTCGAGTCGGCAGTGCGCGGCCGTCAAATAGCAATTATCGATGGCCCAAATGACTTGTACGCTTTGCGAGCCGATCGGATGGCGAAAGAGTTTTCATTGAAAGCCGTCATCCGCGGATCGGGTCGCGAGTATCGACAGTTAGAAGCGATGGCTGCTATGGGGCGCACGTTCATCGTGCCAGTAGATTTCCCCAAGCCACCTGAAGTGGACACGCTTGCGGCCGCAATTGATTCGTCGCTGCAGTCGCTGATGCACTGGCATCTGGCACCGGAGAATCCAGGTCGGATGGATAAAGCGGGCATCGACTTTGTTCTAACATCAGACACACTTGGATCGCCAAACGAGCTGTTGCCAAGCGTTGTCAAGGCGATCGAGCGGGGACTATCTGAAGCCACCGCACTCGCCGCGCTGACCACTAGACCGGCAAAGTTACTTGGCGTCGATCACTTGGCAGGTACGCTTCAGACTGGCAAGCTAGCGAATTTGATCGTCACCGACGGTCCACTTTTCGGCGCGAAGACGAAGATTCTTGAGACGTGGGTCGCTGGCAAACGCGATGCGTGGAATGAAGAGCCAAAATCGGACCTGCGGGGAACATGGAAACTCGAGCTCACTGGCGAGGCTGAACCCAAGAAATTGGATTTGAAACTTTCCGGAACATTGGAAAAAGTGAAAGCGGAGTTGGGAGTAGTTGGTGCCTTTGCTGAGAAGCCTGCTAAGGAAAAGGAAACAGCCAGTGAAAAGCCACCTGAACCCGCTCCTAAAGTCGATGCTAAGAAAGACGATGAAAAGAGAGAGCCCGAAAAGACAGACCCTGAAAAGCCAGACCCTGAAAAGACAGACGCTGAAAAGACAGACGCTAAGAAAGCTGAAGTCAAAAAGGAGATCCAAGAACCCACTTTGGCCAAGATCGAATTCAAACAGTTTAAGTTTGATGGATATCGACTGACGGGCAGTTTTCGGTCGGACACAATCCGTAAAGATGCCGATGGGATGGCCTACTTTACTGCTGTGGTTTCGGAAAAAGAAGATATCAAGACGTTCATCGGATCGATTCAATGGCCCGATGGAACAACGACAACTTTAACCGGCACATTGCCAGAAGACGCTTCCGCTAAAAAGGAAACTAAAGTACCGGAGAAGAAGGAAGAAAAACCGGCGGACGAACCACTGGCCTGCGAAGTCAACTTTCCGCTGGGTGCTTATGGCGTTAAGGGAATTAGCGAGCAAACCGAGTGGATTCTCATACGGGGCGCGACCATTTGGACTTGTGGCGCCGCGGGTAAGATCGACGGAGGCGATTTACTGGTTCACTACGGGCACCTGTCCGCGGTTGCGAAACACATTGATGCACCTGAGGGCGCGAAGATCATCGACGCCGCAGGGATGCACATCTCGCCAGGCATCATCGATTGTCATTCGCACATGGCCAGCGATGGCGGCATTAACGAAGGCTCGCAAGCAGTGACCTCAGAAGTTCGAATCGCTGACTTCATTGATGCGACGGATATCACCATTTACCGGCAGCTGGCCGGCGGAGTCACGACGGCCAATATTCTGCACGGTTCGGCAAATCCGATCGGTGGACAGAATCAAGTAATCAAGCTTCGCTGGGGTGCATCCGATGAAGCTCTCATCATGTCCGAAGCACCCGCGGGTGTGAAGTTTGCGCTTGGGGAGAACGTTAAACGTTCGAGTTCGCCGGAAACTGAGAATGCTCGCTATCCACTATCTCGCATGGGCGTTGAACAAATTATGCGAGATCGTTTCGAAGCCGCCAAGCTTTATCGTCAAAAGCAACAAGAGTGGATGACTAAACCGATGGGCATGCCTCCGCGTCGCGACTTGGAGCTGGAAGCGATTGCTGAGATCCTCGAAGGCAAACGTTGGATTCACTGCCACAGTTATCGGCAAGATGAAATATTGACTTTTCTGCGTCTGCTCGAAGATTACAAAGTCACGGTTGGTTCATTGCAGCATATTCTCGAAGGATACAAAGTTGCGGAAGCGATGGCCAAGCATGGTGCGACCGGTTCGACCTTCTCCGATTGGTGGGCCTATAAGATGGAAGTGTTTGATGCGATTCCGTTTAACGGTGCGCTGATGCACCGCGCGGGTGTAGTCGTGTCCTTCAATTCGGACGACGATGAATTGGCAAGGCACTTGAATCATGAAGCCGCCAAGGCGGTTAAGTACGGTGGCATGGCACCCGAAGAAGCGCTGAAGTTTGTGACATTGAACCCTGCCAAGCAATTGCGGATCGACGCACATGTCGGCTCGCTGGAAGCGGGCAAACAAGCGGATTTTGTGGTCTGGAATGGTCCGCCGCTGTCAACATTGTCCGTTTGTATGCAAACGTGGATCGATGGCCGAAAGTACTTTGATCGCGACGCTGACCTTTTGCGACGCGATGTCGACGCGAAACTGCAACAGAAACTGATTCAAAAGATTCTGATGACTGGTGAAAAGACAACGAAGAAATCTCAAGCCGAAAAAGATCCGTCGACTTGGTGGGCTCGTTACGATGAATTCTGCAACCATGGTCATCATCACGATGAGCACGCTCAGCACGAAGAAAATGCGGGGGAAAAATAATGATTCAACAACCTAAACGAACGCGGGGATTCTTTTTCAGCTCTTTTCATGTGGATGTCATCATGTCAAAGTACGTGTTAGCTGGTGGGCTGCTGAGTTGCATTATGTTGTGCTCACACTGCAAGTTAGTATCAGCGCACGATCAGATTCCCGGCGCGCCTCAGAAGCAACCGATTGCAATCGTCGGCGCGACTATCCATACGATTTCGGGGCGAGCGATAGAAAATGGAACGATTGTATTCGTCGCTGGAAAAATCACAGCGGTCGGTAAGGGCGTAGAAGTTCCTGAAGGCGCCGAAGTGATTCAGGCTGAAGGCAAGCATGTCTATCCGAGCTTGATCGATGCCAACTCCGATATCGGCTTGGTCGAAATCAATTCCATTCGCGCGACAATCGATTCACGTGAGATCGGCAACATCAATCCCAACGTTCGAGCGGTGGCAGCGTTCAATCCGGACAGCGAGTTGATTCCGGTGAATCGAGCCAATGGAGTGTTGGTTGCGTTGAGCGCACCGAGCGGTGGATTGGTGGCGGGCCGATCGGCAGTGATGGTGCTCGACGGATGGACATGGGAAGATATGACATTGAAAGCGGACGCGGGCATGCATGTTCGCTGGCCGCGGGAGCCAGGCAAAGACGTGAAGGAACTGGCCATGGTACTCGAACAGACAGCGCGCTACGTCGCGAGTCGCAAAGTGAGTTCGTCGTTGCCAATGGACTTGCGATTGGAATCGATGGCGCGGGTTCTTGATGGCTCGCTGCCGATGATAGTTGATGCAACTTCGGTTACGCAAATCGAATCCGCAGTCGCTTTTGCCGAGCAGCGCAAACTGAAACTGATCATTCACGGTGGTTATGAAGCGGCACACTGCGCGGCAATATTGAAGAAGGCTGACGTACCCGTCATCGTGTCAGGAGTGTACCGAGTGCCGAGCGGCCGCGACCGTCCATACGATGAAGCGTACTCGTTACCGAAGCGATTGAAGGATGCGGGTATCAAATTTTGTATCTGTTCCGGCGGGCGATTTGGCGCAAGCGGACTACGCAATTTGCCGTATCACGCTGCAACTGCCTCGGCTTATGGGTTAAGCCAAGAAGAAGCCTTGAAGGCGATCACCTTGAACGCGGCTCAGATCCTGGGCGTGGCCGATCGCGTTGGATCGCTGGCCAGAGAGCTGGACGCGACGTTGTTTATTGCTGATGGCAACATTCTGGAGACTGAAACGCAGGTTCTGCAAGCTTTTGTGCAGGGACGCAAAGTCGATTTGGACAATCGACACCAGCAGCTCTATCGCAAATACAGCGCAAAGTACGACCAGCTGTCAGAAGGCTCGAAAGAGTAATTCGTGGCAGCATTTGTTTTCCGGCCCCCTTGTTAGCTCGTCTCGAATGGTGTGGACTTAAGAAAAAATAGGGCCGGCGGCTCGCTAGTTTGATGTTTCACTACCGTTGTGTTTTCGGGCCGAAGGCTTAGCAGTTTACCTAGCCCAGCCCAACGGGCTGGGTCTATAGGTGGAGATGATTGTAAGGACCAAAGGTACCGACATGCTTGAGAACTGGTTGATTTTATAGTGACCCGACGTGTTAGTGAGGGAACAGACGCCCCTCGCTGACGTTTCGGGTTAATATTGGGACCGGATTTCTTGTGCCGCGATAAAATTAACAAGCCCTCGAAGCATTTCGCTACCCTATAGAAGGTCAGTCGTATGCGATGCTTGAAACTTCTGCTGGTGGCGTTCATTACTGGTCAAATCATTCCAACGTCGAATGTCTTTTCGCGCGATTACTTCCTGACGATCGCGGGTGGGTATGCTCCCCAAGGCAATCAAGCGTCGCTGGAAGCCAACGTGCTTTTCTTTCAGCGACTCTTATCGTCGAAGCAACTTTCGAATTCGACGCACAAAGTCTATTTTGCGGATGGCTTTGACGGTGGTCATGATTTGCAAATCCTTCGCCACAAAGAGGATAAACCAGCACCAGCCATTAAAGCGCTTTCAGATATTTTTCGGTTGCCAACCAATGAGGAATTCGTCTATCGAAACCATCAAGTGCCTAATATTTCAGGCGGTATTCGATCATCGGACATTCGCGACGGCCTGAAGTCCATCGGGGCTCAACTGAACGCCGGTGATCGACTGTTTATCTACGTGACGGCTCACGGCGGTGCGGCTCGCGGCAAGGATTCGCTCAATACATCGATAACGTGTTGGGGAAACAAACCGTTGCTTATGTCAGAGTTTTCGAGCTGGTTGGATGAATTGCCGAAAGAGGTCACGGTCGTTTCGGTTATGGCCCAGTGCTATTGCGGCGGCTTTGCGAATACGATCTTCGAAGCTGGTGATGAAGATGAAGGGTTTTCAACGAATGTCCGGTGCGGTTTCTTTGCCCAGCGAGCGGACTTGCCCGCCGCTGGTTGTCGACCTGATGTCGAGAACGACGAAGAATACAGCACTTACTTCTGGGGCGCTTTCTTAGGAGCATCGCGTACAGGAAAACCGGTCGGCACAGTGGACTGCAACAACGATGGACGAGTCTCGTTGGCAGAGGCCCATGCGTACGCGGTGCTGGCCAGTGAGACGACTGACATTCCATTGCGAACAAGTGAAACAATATTGCGAAAGTTCAGTCGTATCGCTGGATATGAAATCGATAGCAAGAGCCGTCCTAACAATGAAAACAGCGAAGCCACAGTTGAGGCGAAGGAAGCGGAGAGCGCCAATTTGGCTTACCTAACTGGTACGGTTTACGAAATTGCGTACCGTGGACAGCCTGAGGAAACGCGAATGATCGTTGGCCTCGCTGAGAAGCTGGATATACCGGTGTCGAGCGATATGGGTGGAGTGATAAAGCGCTATGAAGTGCAACGCGATGAATTTCGCGGTTCTCGAGGCTTCGGTTCACGGCGACCTAGAGGCTTTAGCGCAAGGCGCAAAGTGCAAACGGCGGTGATCGAAAAGTGGCCTGAGTTGGAAGACCCCAAGAGCTGGAAGGATGCCGAAGTCTTAAAGCCTGAAAATCAAGCGGCGTTTTTAGTTGAACTGGAAAAGATAGACGGGTATGAAGAATCACTGAAGAGCATCGAAGATCGTGTCAAAGCCCGCGAAGCGTCCGTGGCTGCGGAACTGAAGCAAGTCAAGTTTCGCAGATTGATTCAGCAG
>JANNNN010000535.1:0-1808 GCA_031398555.1 Planctomycetia bacterium
GCATAAATTTCGTTAAATGAAAAATGTTTGGGTGCCCGCAGCTAGCGCTGACGGTTCACAAAAATGTCGGCCGCAATTTTTAGGCGATAGGGATGAGCCGGGCCGCCGCGGTCGTGAGCGTCTTGAAGACTAATGAAGTACTTTCCAGCTGGTAGGACTGAGACGATTTTTGAATCCTTTGAGCCTATTGCATCTGCGGCATCGTCATTGACGGCAACGATGTTGCCTCGTTGATCGAACAGCGTGAGGAGGCTGTCCAAATTGGAGCCGTAACGGCTAGCGTGGACTTCGAAGTTGATCTCTTGCTTGTCACTAAGTTCGAACGAAAACACATCGACGTTGCCGTCACCATCAATTTGACCGTCTACGATTTGTGAAAGCAGCAGTGGCTGAGCTTGCGTGAAGCCGTCGTTGGGTTCTTTTTCTGCCAATGCTTGACCATTAACTATAGCTTCGTCCAGTACGCTACCACTTCCAATGAGCATCTTGTGGGGCTGGCTCACTACGTCAAGTTGAACAATGGTCAATTCGATTTCGCCGGGCTGAATATCGTTTATGACGGTTACTTCCAGCTCAATTTGGGTGTCACCGATCTGCTTTGCATCCTGTTTGTTTGGAATCGCAGCTTTTCCGGTCGAAAGAATTTTTAAAGTGAGCTTCGGGTTGGATGACCGAACCTCCTTGGTGCCCTCCAATCCCCAGCCGCGAACGATCACTTTGGTCGTCGCATCCATAGGAACAGCTAGTGGTACGCACATCGCAATGCGAGGTAGCACCTTTTCGGTTTTCTTTTCAGGGTCATCTGCCAAAACGAACGCGCACGGGGCAAATAACAGACCACCGAAAAGCACTCGCAATAGTGGCGTGCGATGGGTTGTATGGCAGCTAGACATAGAGTTCCTCGATCAAACGGCCTTCATCGAGAATTTCGACAGGACGTCCGTCAGGGGTTTGAAGTTGTTTACGTGGATCGATGCCTAGCGAGTTCAGAACTGTGAATGCGACATCAGATGGCGCAACCGGTGTATCAATCGCTCGCGAGCCATCTTTGTCCGTGGCGCCAACCACTTTGCCGGGTTTCACACCTGCACCGGCAAACACCATCGAAGCCGCTGGTGCCCAGTGATCGCGTCCAACGTCTTTGTTGACTTTCGGCGAACGGCCAAATTCACCCATCGCCAATACCAATGTGTCTTCAAGCAAACCGCGATCATGCATGTCGTTAATCAATGCCGAGAAACCTTGATCAAAGTCGGGGAGTTTCTTCTCCAAACCTTCCCAGATTTTCGCGTGATGGTCCCAACCGCCGCTGTTGACGGTCACGAACGTAACACCTTTTTCGACAAGTCGTCGGGCGAGCAAACAGCTTTGACCAAACGTCGTCCGCCCATAACGATCTCGCAGTTTTTCATCCTCTTTGTCGATCGCGAAAGCCTCACGGGCGTCCCCAGACAAGAGCATTTCCGTCGCACGCTGTTGGAATTGATCGAAGGCTTTTATTTGATCATTGCCTTCAACTTGTCTTGCCAATCCATCTACTGACTTCAGCAGCGATTGTCGGCGCTCGGTTCGCGATTGCGGTATCGGCTGTGCAAGCGACATGTCACGGACGCGATAGTCTTTCTCGTTCGGGTCGCCCGCTTTGAATGATTCGTATCGTCCACCCAAGAAGGCACTTTTGCCAAGTTCCCAAGTGAAGGATGGATTGCGCGGAACGGCAACGTACGGCGGCAGCGTTCCTGGAAATCCGCTTTCATGCGCCGCCACAGCTCCTAAGGCTGGCCAGTCGCCGAAAGCTGAACCAAAGC
>JANNNN010000571.1:0-2352 GCA_031398555.1 Planctomycetia bacterium
TTTGATGCGTTGATACTACATAAGGAAGTTGGGCACGACGGGGTTCATCTTTCGTAAGTTATTTCCCGGCAATGCTTTACATCACCCACTCAGTTTCCCTTTTGGGCTTTGGTACCACCTGTGCTTTACAAAACCCTCATCCCGCACAATGACGATCGAGCCAACGATGCTCGACGTACTTGTGGCAATAACCGGCTCGATGCTACAGAGAGGGTTAAGATGAAAAAGAACAACCGCAGTCGTGCAACTCTGGATGACAACTTTGACAGTGACTTTGAAAGCATGGACACCGGTGAATTTGACACTGGTAAGGAGTTTGACCGCGACATTGTCGTTACTCGGGACAAACTTGAAGAAGAAGACGAAATCGCTGAGCTCGACAGCGATCTGATTGAAGAAGGCGACCTTGAAGAAATCGCTGAAGAAGTCGAGAGCACGGACGATCCAGTTCGTATGTATCTGATGCAAATGGGACAGATTCCCTTGCTCACTCGGCTTGAAGAAGTCGCTTCGGCTAAAGAAATCGAACGCACACGATCAAAGTACCGACACTGGATGTTGGCGACCGACTTCATGCTTCAAGGCGCATGCAAGTTGCTCGAGCAAGTTCGTGATAGCAAGTTGCGTTTGGATCGCACCATCGAAGTCAGCGTAACGAACGCGGCTGAGAAGAAAGCGATCATGAAGCGGATCGTTCCTAACGTACACACTCTAAAGCACCTGTTGCTTCGCAATCATCACGACTACTTCCTGGCTATCAGCTCACGGCTTGATCAAGCGACTCGCGCTGCTGCTTGGAAGCGTCTTACACGTCGCCGCAATCGGGCTGTACGTTTGGTTGAAGAAATGAACTTGCGAACCAATCGCCTCGAGCCGCTTTTTGCGAAGCTCGAGAGCATCGAATCACGCATGCGTACTCTGAAGATGCAAGTCGAAGTGGCTCGCGAGTCGGGCTATGTCGATGGCCAGTCGCAAGAACAATTGCTCGAAGAACTTCGCTATCTGATGCGAATCACTTACGAAAGCCCGGCTACTTTGCGTCGCCGTGTTGAGCGAACCGCTTCACACCGTATCGATTACGATGCGGCCAAGCGTGAACTGTCGGCTGGAAATCTTCGCTTGGTAGTTTCGATCGCTAAGAAGTACCGCAATCGTGGTTTGAGCTTCCTGGATTTGATCCAAGAAGGCAACACTGGCCTGATGAGAGCTGTTGACAAGTTTGAATACGAGCGTGGTTTCAAGTTTTCAACTTATGCAACTTGGTGGATTCGCCAAGCCATCACTCGGGCGATTGCTGACCAAAGCCGCACCATTCGTGTGCCCGTTCACATGATCGACACCATGAGCAAAGTTCGCATGGTGACTCGCCAGCTGGTTCAAGAACTGGGTCGCGAGCCATCGGTTGAAGAAACTGCCGAACGAGCTGGACTATCACTTGACGACGCACGCGTCATCATGAAGATGGCTCGTCAACCCTTGTCGCTCGATCAACCAGTCGGCGATCATGAAGACAGCTACTTTGGCGAATTCCTCGAAGATCATCGCGACATCGATCCGCTTTACGAAGCCAACCAAGAATCGCTGAAGTTCCACATCGACGAAGCCATGCAGACACTGAATTACCGCGAACGCGAAATCCTTCGCCTGCGTTATGGCCTGGCTGACGGTTACGCTTATACCCTGGAAGAAGTTGGCCGCATTTTCTCGGTGACACGTGAACGCGTCCGCCAAATCGAAAGCAAAGCGGTCCGCAAACTTCAACAACCGTATCGCAACAAGACGTTGATGAGTTTTCTTGACGGTGCCGAACCATCGATGCCTGAATCCGCCGAATCAGCGAACACTTAGTCTTTTCGGGTCCTCTTCTCGCACGAATCACGCAGGGTCAGTCCACTGAGTAGCAGCAGTTGGCTGATCCAGATTCCCCGCGATCAATAAAGCCGGGTTGCACAGCTGGACAACTGTGCAACTCGGACATGTAGCACAGTGTGAAACGTCTGAGCATTGAGCGGCCGATTGCGTCGATTCCCGAAGGGAAGACACAACCCTAGTGGAGCGTCAAGATTAAATTTTAGGGTTTGTACCACTCTGCAGATCGCGCTATCGACGTTCCGCGTCTGAATGCAATTGTGACGTTAATTCGCAAGTGACTTATCAGCCGGAAGGCGTTAGCCTCCGGTTGGAGACGTAACCGGAGGCTAACGTCGGCTAACGCCTTCCGGCTGATAAGTCTAAACTAACGTAACGACCATGATCGTAAGCGGGACGCTCTCTAACGCCTTCCGGCTGATAAGACTGAACCACTGCACTAACAACTATCCGTTCCAAGTTTCTCAGCGGGACGCTCTCAGT